>CAZVAH010000001.1:0-2022 GCA_964625035.1 uncultured Bacteriovoracaceae bacterium
GCACTGAGGAAGGTACTACCTGAGGAAGATTCGTTTCCTTATACCATAAGGCTGGTCTCTGAGATATTGGAATCCAATGGATCCTCGTCCATGGCCACTGTGTGTAGCGGCTCTATGTCCCTAATGGACGCTGGAGTGCCTGTGAAGAGGCCAGTAGCAGGAGTTGCTATGGGTATGGTTAAAGAGGGGGATGAATTTATTATCCTTACGGATATTTTGGGGGATGAGGATCAGCTGGGGGATATGGACTTTAAGGTGGCAGGGACAAAAGACGGGATTACAGCCATCCAGATGGATATAAAGGTGGCAGGGATTTCAGAGACAATTTTGGCCGAAGCCTTAAATAAGGCACGCGCTGCCAGGCTAGCCATCCTGGAAAAGATGAACGCTGCCGTAGATAAGCCTAAGGATGATATTTCTCCATATGCCCCGAGGATATATACTGTAAACATCAATCCTGAAAAGATTCGAGATGTTATAGGCCCTGGGGGAAAGGTAATAAGAGATATTATCGCCAAGACGGATACAAAGATAGAGATTGAAGATACAGGGAAGGTGAGCATCTTTTCTTTAGATAAAGAGCATGCGGATATGGCTATAGGGATGATAAATGGTCTTATAGAAGAGGCTCAGGTGGGGAAAGTTTATGTAGGCAAGGTTGTAACTATCACTAACTACGGTGCATTTGTTGACATCCTTCCTGGTGTCTCCGGTTTGGTACACATATCACAGCTTGCCAATGAAAGAGTAAATAATGTGAGAGATGTTGTTAAAGAGGGGGAAGAGGTTTTAGTAAAGGTAATAGATATAGATAAAAACGGAAGAATCAAGCTAAGTCGCAAGGAAGTGTTAACTCAAGCCAAAGGGTAGGGATGGGCCTTCAGACGACTGTATTAGACAATGGGATTCGGATTATAACTGAGGCCAATCCCAATGTAAGGGCTGTATCCCTTGGTATATGGGTGAAGGCAGGATCCAGGCAGGACCCTTCAGGCAGCGCAGGGATTGCTCATTTTACTGAACATATGATGTTTAAAGGCACAAAGGAGCGGACTGCCCTTCAGATTGCCAAAGAGATAGATGCGCTTGGCGGTATATTGAATGCGCACACAGCAAAAGAACATAGCGCATATTACATAAAGGTCTTGGATGAGCATTTGGAAAAGGCCATAGATGTCCTGTGTGATATATTTTTGAACTCTGAATTTAAGCCCGAAGAGATCGAAAAAGAGAAAAATGTTGTCCTTCAGGAGATAAGGATGACAGAAGATACCCCAGATGATTATGTAACAGAACTTTTTTCCAAGACATTTTTCCATAATACCCCTCTTGGGATTTCGATCTTAGGAAGTCCTTCTTCAGTAGAGGGCTTCACAAGGGACCATACCATAAGTTTTATAGGCCAAGCTTACAGCCCAAACGCTATTGTAATAGTAGGGGTGGGAAACCTTGATCATGCCAGGGTAGAAGATTTACTAGGGTCTCGTTTCGAGCCTTACAATAGAGCGCATAACCACAATAGAGAGGTAACAACACCGCCTATGGGAGGGGGGTGTTTGGCCCAGCATAAAGATCTGGAACAGGTTCAGATAACCTTGGGGACTCATGGGCCTAGGGTAACAGATAATAAAAGATGGACGTATGTAGTGCTCAATACCCTTCTGGGAGGTGGTATGAGCTCTATGTTATTTCAGGAAGCCAGAGAGAGGCTGGGTATTGTTTATTCTATATATTCTTATTTGTCCTCCTATGAGGATTGTGGTGTTTTGGCTGTGTATGCAGGGACAACCGAGGACCACGTAAGACAGGCAATAGAGGTTATTGGGGCGCAGGGCAAAAGGCTAAAACAGGGAGATTTTGCAGGGATAAAACTGGATGATATAAGGGCTCAGATCAAGGGACACCTATTGCTTGCTAGAGAAAGCACGGAAAGCAGAATGGCAACGCTGGCCAAAAATGAGATTTATTATGGAAGAGATGTGCCAATTGACGAGGTGATAGAAAAGATAAATTCTGTGAGGG
>CAZVAH010000001.1:2032-20163 GCA_964625035.1 uncultured Bacteriovoracaceae bacterium
AGATAATGCCCAACTTGAAGGCTGCCTAGCCCTGTAGCCCTCAGTTCATCAGCAAGAGACGACTTTTTATCTGTTATTAAGCACGATGAACTCGCAAAAAACCAAGAGCACGTCATTGCGAGCGTAGCGAAGACAAACTGGGGACCCACACGAAGTGTGGGGGCTGAGCGAAGCGAAGAATCTCGTATTGCATAACCACTTGAAATTATTAGATTGCTTCGTCGCTTAAGCTCCTCGCAATGGCATGCTCAGTTACTTTTTACGACTGTATCAAGCATAATCCCGCTTAAGGTTTTGTCTTTACTGGATGCTGATAGCTGAATGCTAACAGCTGGCAAGCTTACATCAGGTTACATCTACAGGCCTTTGGGTTGCAACTTGTTGTGTTTTTTTATCTTCTATGAGTTGCTTCCAGAAGGGCCTATCCTTTTTGTCTATGAGGACACCTATTAAATATCTTGCATTATTTACAGTATACCATTTGATGGTGCCTTCTAGTGTCACATCTTTAACACCTAAGGTTACATTTTTGTTAAGGAGGTTTAGAATGCTTGCATTCACATAAGGAGTCGGGATTTCTATACACAGCCCCTCTTTAGAAGTGTCTTTTGTAATTCCAGGCAGTTGCAGTGAATCGTTTGAGATCACAATGGGAAAAGGCATTACGCTTCTTTTTAATGTCCGTCTTTCTAACATAGCTGATAACCCTTGCTCTCTTTTTAATATATTGATAAGCAAGAAAGATACCAATGCTTAGGAATATAAAGCTCATTTTAGCTTATGATGGGTCTGGGTTTAATGGGTGGCAGTTACAGCCTGGGGTTAGGACGGTTCAGGGAGTTGTTGAAGACGCCCTTGGGGAAATATTGGGGTGTAGGCCAAGGGTTGTTGCCTCGGGCCGCACAGACGCAGGTGTCCATGCCCTAGGGCAGGTGATAAATGTACAGATAAGGGCATCTATTCCTGCCCAGGGTATGTTAAAGGGCCTGAATTCTATCTTGCCAGGCGACATCTCAGTACGTTTGGCAGAAGACGTAGCCCTTGAGTTCCATGCGAGGTATATGGCAAAGTCAAAGATATATGTCTATATTGTTGACACCTTTGACACCCCAATGCCTTTTTTGAGGAGATATGCCTTGCATATGAGGCATAAGCTTGATATTCCTGCCATGGGTGAAGCGGCTAGGTTTATTATAGGGGAGCATGATTTTACGTCCTTTATGGCAGCAGGGTCTTTGGTAAAGGGCACAAAAAGGACAATAAAAGATTCATTTGTGATAAAAAAGGGACGTAAGGTCTATTTTGTTATAGAGGGCAGTGGTTTTTTGAGGTGTATGGTGAGAAATGTCGTAGGGACTTTGCTAATGGTAGGGAAAGGGGAGTTGTTGCCGGACGATATGAAAGGGATATTAGATGTCAGGGATAGGGCTCAGGCAGGCCCTACTGCCCCACCACAAGGACTTTATCTGGCGGGGGTAAAATATTAGGAGGTGGTATTTACTTAATAGCCTGGTGCCTTATAAATAATAAATTCGGTGTCGATCTCAGCGGGAGGTGTCAGTTTCCTGACATAGACCACTGCGTACAGTCATTTAGGTTATAAATTAGGATTTTTCACGCTTTATTGAGCGAGCCCAGGGGGTGATATATGAGAGGGGTAGTGCTAGCTGGGGGACTTGGAACGAGGCTGTATCCCCTGACCAAGGTAACAAACAAACATTTGCTTCCTGTCTACAACAAACCTATGATCTTTTATCCCATTGAGACCCTGACAAACGCCGGGATAACAGAGATCTTGGTAGTAACAGGAGGTAATAATGCAGGGGATTTTTTGAGGCTACTGGGAAACGGTAAGGAGTTTGGTTTGAAGCGTATACACTATGCCTATCAGGAGGGAGAGGGGGGGATAGCAGAGGCATTGGGGTTGGCTGAGGCGTTTGCAGAAGGGGAACCCGTATGCGTTGTGTTAGGCGACAACATTATTGAGAAAAACATTATAGATGCGGCAGGTGAGTATGAATCTTGTGGGAGTGGCGCAAGGATACTCCTCAAAGAGGTTTCTGATCCCCAGCGTTTTGGGGTTGCGACCTTTGAAGGGGACAGGGTAATTGGCATAGAGGAGAAACCAGTTCAGCCAAAAAGTAGATATGCGGTTACAGGTATATACATGTATGATTCAAGGGTATTTGATATGATTAAAGGGTTAAAGCCCTCAGGCAGAGGGGAGTTGGAGATTACGGATGTAAATAATGCGTATATAGAAAAGGGTGCCATGAGGTGGTCCATATTAGATGGTTGGTGGACAGATGCTGGGACCATTGAAAGCCTCTTGAGGGCTGGAAATCTGGTAGCAAAGACAGGCGCAAATAGGGTTGATTAAAAAACAGGAGAGCCAGATGATAAAAGCCTTAATTACAGGAGGATGCGGTTTTATCGGGGCCAATCTGGTACGGTATGTGCTGACTACCTTTAATGACTGGAAGGTGGTAAATCTTGATCTCCTAACATATGCAGGCAACATAGAGAACACTCAAGCCCTCGAGGAAGCATATCCAGGCAGGTATACCTTTGTCAGGGGTGATATAGCAGACGCGGGCAGCATAGATGCTCTATTTGATAAGGAAAGATTTGATATAGTTTTGAACCTCGCAGCAGAGTCTCATGTAGATAGGAGTATAGAAGCACCTAGTGTTTTTCTAAGGACCAATGTATTGGGCACACAAATTCTATTAGATGCAGCATTAAGGCATAAGGTAGAAAGGTTTGTTCAGGTATCTACAGATGAGGTGTATGGAAGCCTTGGGAGACAGGGCATGTTTACTGAGGATATGCTTTTGGCCCCAAACAGTCCGTATTCTGCATCAAAGGCTGCTGCTGATTTGATGGTAAGGGCATATGTAAAGACGTATGGAATGGATGCCGTGATTACCCGATGTTCAAATAACTATGGCCCATATCAGTTTCCTGAAAAGCTTATCCCTTTAATGGTAGTAAATGCCTATGAGGACAAAGAGCTTCCAGTATATGGCGACGGGAAAAACGTGAGAGATTGGATATATGTGGAGGATCATTGCAGAGGGATAATTATGGTTGCCCTAAAAGGGGCAGGCGGTGAAGTCTATAATATGGGAGGGGATGCCCAAAGGGAGAATATTGAGATTGTACGCATGATACTTGATTATATGCATAAGCCACATAGCTTGATAAGGTTTGTCAAGGACAGGCCTGGTCATGATTTTCGTTATGCCATGGATTACACCAAGATAGAAACAGAACTTGGGTGGGGCCCAAATGTGAGATTTGAAGAAGGAATCAAGGCGACTATTGAGTGGTATCTTGAGAACAAAGGATGGTGGGAGCGCGTGCGCACTGGCGAGTACATGAATTATTATGAGAGGATGTATGGGGGCAGATGAAGGTCTTGGTAACAGGGGCTAAAGGGCTTGCCGGTGCTGAAGTTGCACATATCTTTAGGGCCAACTTTCATGAAGTCATGGCGTATGATCACAATGCGCTTGATATAACAGATTCGAGAAAGGTAAAGACCATTTTGGAAGATATAGCCCCTGAGTGGGTGATAAATTGTGCTGCATACACAAAGGTAGATGCCTGTGAGGGGAATAGAGATATTGCCTTTAAGGTAAACGGCCACGCTCCTGGAGAAATGGCCAGTATATGTAAAGACCTTGGGGTTAATCTATGCCATATAAGTTCTGACTATGTCTTTGATGGTACAAAGGATGCCCCGTATATAGAAGAAGATGTAACGCATCCGATAAATGTATACGGGCAGAGCAAACTTGCAGGAGAAAGATTGATCCAGGAAGAAACATATAACTATCTAATCATAAGGACACAGTGGCTATTTGGCCTGGCCGGCCCCAATTTTGTTTCTAATATCTTAGATATGGCGAGCCAAAGCAAGGGAATAAAGGTTGTAGATGACCAGAGGGGCCGCCCAACATATACCCGTGACCTGGCAAAGGGCATATCCCTATTAGTAAAAATGAACGCGAGGGGTATATATCATGTCTGTAATAGGGGGTCTGCTTCATGGTATGAGCTCGCAAAAAAGGTGGTAGAGTATGCAGAGGGTGCCACAGAGGTAATACCCGTTGGGACAGAGGCATTCCCGAGGCCTGCAAAGAGGCCAATGAATAGTATACTATCCACTGAAAAATTTAGGAAGTGCACAAAAAAGGTCTTATCTCCTTGGCAGCTTGCCTTAAAGGAGTACATACGAGCCCGCCTGAGAGGAGAGGCAGTGACATGGCAAGATACCTGATCACAGGAGGAGCAGGGTTTATTGGCTCTCATCTGACACAGAGATTGGTTGAAATGGGAGAAGAAGTTTTAGTCTATGATAACCTCCTTACTGGTAAGGTTTCAAATATAAAGGATGTTCTTGGGTCTGTAGCCTTTATTGAAAAGGATATCAGGGATATAAACGCATTGATAGATACAGCAAAGGGTTGTGATTATATCATCCATCTTGCAGCGATCCCTTCTGTCCCTCTCTCTATCTCGGAGCCTGCTCTTACTAATGAGGTAAATATAACAGGCACATTGAATGTCTTGATAGCTGCCAGAGAGGGCGGCGTGTGCCGGGTTGTGTATGCCTCGAGTTCTGCAGTATATGGTGATCAATTTCCAGAGATGGCAAAAAATGAGGAGATGTCAGTTAAGCCCCTATCTCCATATGCCACACAGAAGGCGGCAGGGGAATATTACCTAAGAAATTTTTACGAGAATTATGGGCTAGAGACTATATCACTTAGATGTTTTAATATATTCGGGCCCAGACAGGACCCCAATTCGCAATATTCAGGGGTTATATCTAAGTTTGTTACAAGGATGGCAAGAGGCCTTCCTCCATACGTAGAAGGGGATGGGAAGCAAACCAGGGATTTTACATATGTCTCCAATGTAGTAGATGCCTTAATCCTTGCAAGCAAAAGAGATTCTAAAGATGTAGCAGGAAAGGCATTTAATATTGGATGTGGGATACCAGCAAGCCTTTTAACCCTTATCGATAATATTACTAAGGATACAGGGGTCAGGGCTAAGCCAGAATTTGGACCCCCTCGCCAGGGAGATATAAGGTATTCATATGCTGATATTACCTTGGAAAAAAGAGATTTAGGGTACATGCCCAAGGCAGATCTTTATCAAGGCCTAGAGGAAACAATAGCCTATTACAGGGAGAATATAACATAGGCAGGATAAGCATTTAGAAAAAACAAAAAGAAGGGAAGAAGCGCATGAACGTGTTGGCAAAGCAGCTATCCTCCAGGATGCATTCCTGGCGATACTGAAGGTGGGGGGGTAGATCTTGGAGAAAAGATTAAAGAACAAGAGTACAGGAAGAGAGTGGTTAGATGCCCTGATTGTAGCCTTTATCTTGGCTATGATTATAAGGGCCTTTTTTTTGCAGGCATATCGGATACCCACGTCCTCTATGGAAGACACCCTTTTGAGGGGTGATCATATATTGGCTACCAAGTATAATTATGGTATGACCATCCCGTTTTCCACCCACAAATTCTGGGGGGCAGATAGGGTTCCAAAAAGAGGTGATGTGGTGATATTTACATTTCCCCTGAATCACACCAAGGATTTTGTAAAGAGGGTAATTGGGCTTCCCGGGGATGTTATATGCATAAGGGACAAAACAGTGTATATCAATGGAAAGGCCTTCATGACAGGCCATGAGAAGCATACAGATTCAAATATTATTACCCATGCCGCTGGAGTGGTCCGTGACAACCTTGAGCCTATAGAGGTAAAGCAGGGGCATGTGTTTGTTATGGGTGATAACCGAGATGAGAGCTATGATAGCCGGTTTTGGGGTCAGGTGCCTGTGGAGCATATAAAAGGCAAGGTGTTTATTATATATTTTTCATGGAATAGCAAAAGACACATGGTTCGATTTTCAAGGACAGGCCATTTAATAAGGTAGGAGGTCTTTATGTTAAAGGCAGGCATATTGATGGGTCCAGACGAGATCAAGGGCATCTTAAGGGACCTTGTTCATAAATTACAAGAGCGTATAAGGCTCTTAGATGATGTGGCCTTTATAGGGATAAGGGAAGGGGGTGAATATGTAGCAAGAGCCCTCGAGGGCATGCTAAAGGCAGAGAAGGGAACCTCCTTGCCCTTAGGGCTTTTAGACATCTCTTTCTACAGAGATGATATTTCTAAAAGGTCATTCTACCCAGAGGTAAAAAGTACCAATATACCCTTTGATGTGGATGACAAACAGATTGTACTTGTAGATGATGTGCTAAATACGGGGCGTTCTGTGAGGGCAGCTATTGAACAAATTGTAGATCTTGGCAGACCCCAAAGGATATATCTTTTGGTTTTGTTTGATAGAGGGGGCAGAGAGCTGCCTATACAGCCGGATTTTGTGGGCAAAGAGATAGAACTATCTCCTGATAAGATAGTAAAAATAGAAGGAGCAGACGATGGTTCTGTGGGGAAAGCCATCATCACAGGGGTAAAAGATGATCTGGGCACATAAAGATTTGATAGGGATGGAGGCCCTAGGCAGGGATGATATTGAAAACATATTCGATATAGCAACATCTTTTAAGGAGATCTCTACAAGGGAGATAAAAAAGATCCCCACTTTAAGGGGGAAGACCGTAGTGCTGCTTTTTTACGAACCAAGCACACGAACAAGGATTTCTTTTGAGATAGCAGCAAAAAGATTGAGTGCAGATACAGTGAGTCTGTCTGCCTCTGGGTCTTCCTTTGAAAAAGGGGAGACCATATTAGATGCGGCAAAAAATATTATGGCGATGGCGCCTGATTGTATAGTAATACGATATCCATACGCAGGCATACCCGAATTATTGGCTCAGATTTTGCCTTGCTCAATCATTAACGCCGGAGATGGGTTTCATGAGCACCCAACGCAGGCCCTGTTAGATATATATTCCATGAGGGAACATTTTGGTTATATAGATGGGCTTAATGTCTTGATAGTAGGGGATGTTATGCATTCCAGGGTGGCCAAGTCGAATGTATACGGACTAAAGAAATTTGGCGCAGATGTAACCTTGGTTGCCCCAAGGACTCTTTTGCCTCCAGGTATAGACAGATGGGGAGCAAGTGTGTGCACAGAATTCGATTCAGAGCTGCCTGATGCAGATGTAGTCATGATGTTGCGGATTCAGAAGGAGAGGATGAAACAGCAATTTTTTTCAGGGGAAAGAGAATATGCCCTCTTTTATGGGCTGGATAAATCCCGGGTGGAGATGATGAAGAAAGGGGCTATCATTATGCATCCAGGCCCCATTAACAGGGGGGTTGAGATAACTTATGATGCTACAGAAAGCGCCAGATCTATCATATTAGATCAGGTGGAAAACGGGCTGGCAATAAGGATGGCGCTACTGTATCTATTTTTAGGAGGAGGGAAGCGTGTGGATTAAAGGGGGAAGGATACTGGACCCTGCAACAAACGCAGACCAGGTAGGGGATGTATGTATAGAAGGTGCGGAAATTGTGGGCATATACCCGGGGGGAAAGGATGCAGACGCTAATGATGTAATTGACGCAACAGGGCTTTGGGTAATGCCTGGACTTATAGATATGCATGCTCACCTAAGAGATCCTGGATTTGAGTATAAAGAAGATATATACACAGGAAGCCTTGCAGCAGCAGCAGGTGGAATTACCACTGTCATCGCTATGGCCAACACAGACCCTGTAAATGACAGTCCTGCTGTAACTGAATATATTATAGAAAAGGCAAAAGATGTAGCCTTAGTGCGGATTTTACCAGTAGGCGCTGCAACAAAGGGGCAAAGGGGTAAAGCGCTTGCAGAGATGGGGCTAATGAAGGCATCCGGGATAGTAGGCATCTCTGATGATGGGGCCCCGATAGAAGACGCCTTTATGTTAAGGAAGGTCTTGGAATATGCATCTACATTTGGTTTAAGAGTGATATCCCATCCCGAGGACAAGAGTCTTAGTGCCTCAGGCGTTATGAATGAGGGGGAGCTATCAACCAGGCTGGGCCTTTCGGGTATACCGAAGGCAGCTGAAGAAGTGATGGTTGCCCGCGATGTAATAGTCTCTGAATTTACAGGTATCCCTGTACATATTACCCATATATCAACTAAAGGAAGCATGGATATTGTAAAGAGGGCAAAGGGAAAGGGGATGCCCGTTTCTTGTGATGCTACACCACACCATTTGCTTCTTACAGAGGAGAGGGTGAGCAGCTATGTTGCCAATACAAAGATGTACCCCCCCTTAAGGGAAGATCAGGACAGGAGCGCTTTAATAGAGGGGATAAAGGCATCTGCTATAGATGTCATAGCCACAGACCACGCGCCGCATGTAAGGGATGAAAAGGATAGAGATTTTGATTTGGCCCCCTTTGGCGTTATAGGCCTGCAGACTCTGCTCCCTGCTATTATAAAACTCCATCTTGAATATGAGATTGATCTAATGAAGGTCCTTTCTTGTGTTACGATAAATCCTGCCAGGATATTGGGTATAGATGGTGGTACAATTTGCCCTGGCGCAAGGGCAGATATCACCATCGTCGATCCAAATGCTGTGTGGACCTTTACAGAGGATATGATAAAATCAAAGTCCAAAAATTCGCCATTTATAGGAATGACCTTTAAGGGGAAGGTCGTATATACTATAGTAAGAGGGCGTAAGGTCTATAAATATGGGAGCTAGCCCCCTACAAAAGGCCAGAATCTTTTATTAGAGCCTTCACCATTTGCCCTATGGCCAGGCAAGCAGTTAGCCCAGGAGATTCTATACCTATAAGATTTATCATCCCATCAAGCCCGGCTTTCGTCTCAAGGGCGATCACAAAATCTTTTATTGGATCAAGAGGCCCCTGGGTCTTCGGGCGAATACCTGCCATATCTGGAACTATGTCTTCCTCTTTAATAAAGGGCAAGATCGGGTTTATAGCCAACAAGAAATCTTTCGCATGTAAAGGATCTATGCCGTATTCGATCTTATCTGTATAGAAATTATTTGGTCCTAGCTTTAATGTCCCTGCCATATCCTTTGTGGTGTGTATACCAAGGCCTGTTAGCTTAGCCAAAGGGCTAGGATATACAAGGCCGTTTACTAAACGTTGTTTATCTCCTCTTACACGGAAGTATTCCCCTTTGCACGGATAGATCTTGTAACCTGCATCCTCGATGTCTATCCCTGCCATTTTTGCAATCTGATCTGAGCTCAACCCTGCGGAATTTATAACAATCCTGGACATAAATGTATGTATGGAATCATCTGGATTTTTTATCTTGCATAGGAATCCTTTAGGGGTCTTTTCCAAACCAATGAGTATGGTATTGTATATGATATGAGCTCCCTTGTCCAGGCAGAGGGCTTCTAAGGTTTTTGTAAGCTGGTGGGAATCAACAATTCCTGCATTAGGGCAATGAAGCGCAAGGTCGCCTTTTATATGGGGCTCTATCTTTTTTAGTTCATGTCTTTCAATCAGATACAGATCGCGCACTCCATTTTGTTTACCACTCTCAAGTAGTTCTTCTATTTCTTTCGCTTCTTTCTTATTTGTCCCGACAACGATCTTGCCAATCCTTTTGTAGGGGATGTGATATTTATCGCAAAATTCATATAGTAGCGTGTTTCCCTGAACACACAGCGTTGTCTTTAGGAAGTTAGGAGGATAGTATATCCCTGTATGTATCACCTCGCTATTTCTTGAGCTTATCCCTTGGCCAGGCCCGGTCTCTTTTTCTATCACCACTAAGTTGTCAGCAAGAGAAGAAACATAGCGTGCAACAGCCAATCCTATTACACCTGCTCCCACAATGGTTATATCCACAGTGTTTGACTCCATGAAAAAATCTATATAGAAATCTTTCCCAAGTTACAATGGTGTATGCAAAACGGAGAGGTAATACCCATCTTTTGAAATAAAAACATTGCATTAATATCCGAAAAAGGGCAGTTGTCCTTAGCCCCATTCAATGGTAGGCAACACAGTTGATAAGGCAACTTCAATGTATTTTGCAAGAGGATCACGATGGATAAGGCAAAGGTTGTATTGATAGGATGTAATACATACGATGAAGGTGAGGTATTGAGGGCAGTTGAAAGAGGAATAGGGCTCCTTGGGGGAATTTCCTGTTTTGTAAAACCCAATGAGAAGATAGTAATAAAGCCAAATCTATTATTTGGTACAGACCCCAAAAGATGTGTAACCACTCATCCTAGTGTATTTAAAGCGGTAGGGAGACTACTTAAGGACGCAAGGGCTGATGTGTATTATGGAGATTCTCCTAGCTTTGGAAGATGCGAAAGACATGCAGAAAAGGCCAGTTTAAAGCAGGCAGCTGATGAATTGGGGATAAAACTGGCTGATTTTGATAGAGGAAGGGCTGTTAGTCATAAAAGTGCGCTCATAAACAAAAGGTTTGTTATAGCCAACGGGGTTCTTGAAACAGACGGCCTTATAAGTGTATCAAAATTGAAGACTCACATGCTTACAAGGCTGACTGGGGCTACTAAAAACCAGTTTGGCTGCATACCCGGGCTCTTAAAGAGCGAGTATCATCTGAAGATGCCTGATCCATACGATTTTTCAACCATGCTTGTTGATTTGACTACATTGATTAGACCGCGACTGTATATTATGGATGCTATTATGGCAATGGAAGGAAATGGCCCAAGAAATGGAAGGCCAAAGAAGTTAAATGTCGTATTATTTTCCACAGATCCCGTCTCTCTTGATTCTGCAGCGTGCAAGATCGTTGGTCTTGATCCAGAACATCTTCCAACAGCAAAGCCAGGCGAGAAGGCAGGTCTGGGCACATACCATTATGAAAACATTGAAATAGTAGGCGAAGACATAGAATCTTTTATTGATAGAAGCTTTGAGGTGGTGAGAAGACCACCTGTTTCATCTAAAGGTGGGCGGATAAAGAGATTTATAAAAAATCGGATATCACCGAGGCCCGTGATTGATGGGACAAAGTGTACCAGATGTGGCACATGTGTTATGGTATGCCCTGCCTATCCAAAGGCTATCAATTGGGTGAGAGGTGATACATCCAGGCATCCTGTGTATAAATATGATAGATGCATTCGATGTTATTGCTGTCAGGAGGTGTGCCCTGAGGGTGCGATTTCTGTAAAGAATATACTATGGGAAAAGATCTTTGTTGATCATTAAAAAATAAAGGAAAAGCTTTTAATTCCAAGGGTTACCGAGGGGGTGGCTTTAGCTTGAGATAAGTGCAAATTTATGATAACAAAAACAGATAGGGGCAAGGGGAGAAAATGGCTTAAGAAAGGCATAGCACAGGGTAAGGGTTGTTAGCCTAAAGATCAAAGTCAATGCCCTTATAGAATATGGAATTTAGACAAATTTTTATTTCATGTCAGAAAAGGAGGTGTCATGATGGGTGGTGAAGATATATGTTACATGTCGGCTACTAAACTATCTTCAGCTATTAAGGCAAAAAGGCTTTCTCCTGTTGAGGTAATAGATGCCCTTTTAGAGCGCATTGAGAGGATTAACCCAAAGATCAATGCCTTTGTTACCCTACTGGCTGATGAAGCACGTGATGCGGCAAAGAAGGCGGAAAAGGAAATATATGAGGGCAAAGACTTAGGCCCTCTTCACGGGATACCTATCTCCATTAAGGATAACATCTTTATAAAGGGGGTAAGGACCACCTTTGGCTCAAGGCTCTATGAGAATTTCATCCCAGATGAGGACTGTGCCTTTGTGGGGAGATTAAAAAAGGCAGGGGCTATTATCCTGGGGAAGACCAATCTCCCTGAATTCGGATTGATAGGAACGACAGACAACCCTGTCTTTGGCCCCACCAAAAATCCATGGAACATGGCCAGATCTCCAGGTGGCTCCAGTGGTGGGGCTGCTGCTAGCGCTGCTGCATGTCTGGGCCCGCTTCACCAGGGAAACGACGGGGGAGGTTCTATCCGTATTCCATCCAGCTTATGCGGGGTCTACGGGCTGAAGCCTCAA
The DNA here is from genome assembly GCA_964625035.1 of uncultured Bacteriovoracaceae bacterium. GTDB lineage: Bacteria > Desulfobacterota > Desulfomonilia > UBA1062 > UBA1062 > JAGGYK01. Next base: position 14,034 of record CAZVAH010000001.1, read on the forward strand.
TTTGGCAGGGTTCCCAGGCTCCCTTCCCTCCACGGATGGGAGACCTTATCTTGTGAGGGGTCAATTGCACGGACAGTAGAGGACGCAGCATTGTTGCTCACAATTATGGCCGGCCCTGATGATCGGGATCGCTCATCGCTGCCGGATCAAAACATGGGCCTTATGAAGGCCGTTAAAGAAGACGCAAGAGGTCTCAAGATTGCCTGGAGCCCGGACCTTGGCTATGCCACTGTTGACCCTGAGGTCCTGGAGATCACGAATAAGGCAGCCCTTGGATTTCAGGGGCTTGGATGTGAGGTAGAGGAGATTATCCCAAGCCTACTGAATATCGAATCCGACTGGCTTGTGATCGTTGCAAGCGAAACAGCAACAGCTGTGGAGGAAAAAAGACAAGAATGGGAAAGGGTCATGTATCCTGGCTACAAGCCCTTTATGCCTTTAGCTGATGCCCTAAAGGCAAAGGACCTTGTCTTGACGCAGTTTCATAGAGAGGATCACTGGGCAGGATTAAGGAAGGTCTTTGAGACATATGATCTCCTTTTGACCCCCACAACCCCTGTGGCTGCATTTGATATTGGCATCATGGGGCCAGAAAAGATTGATGGCAAAGACGTTGCGCCAACAGCCTTAGCTGCATTTACAATCCCGTTTAACTTTAGCGGCCAGCCTGCTGCAACGATACCCTGTGGTTTCACGCGAGAAGGGTTGCCTGTGGGCCTGCAGATTATAGGGAGACGGTTTGATGAAACTACCATCATCAGGGCATCTGCTGCCTTTGAGAGGGCATACCCGTGGATAGATAAAAGACCTTCTTTTTCCTAACCTCTAGAAAGCGGGATTCATGTCACCTCTGTATTCAGGTTATGAGTATGAACCCAGCTCCTAATTTGTCCAAGCTACCAGTATCAGGGTTTATCCCCTCAACTACCAAGCTGTCAATTTTTCAACATCCCTGAGATCTCTTTTTTCAGGGCAAGTTTATCTACCTTCCCAGTTGATAAAAGAGGCAGCAGCTCCCGGATGAAGAATTTCTTTGGGACCTTGAAGTTGGCCAGCTTGGATTTGCAAAGGGACAGCAATTCCTCCTCGGTTGCGGTTTTACCAGGAATGAGCATGACAAAGGCCCATCCCACTTCCTGATAGATTTCATCATTCACTCCCATTACAGCGGCAAAGAGCACACTGTCATGTAATTCGAGTGTTTCCTCTATCTCGCGGGGATAGACATTCTCCCCCCCGGTCTTAAACATCTCAGATTTTCTCCCGGTGATATAGATGTACCCTCTTTCATCCTTGTACGCGAGGTCTGTTGTATAATACCAGCCCCCTTCATCAATCACCTCGGCTGTGGCCTCTGGTTTATTAAAGTAACCTTTCATAAGAAAGGGGCCCTTCACAGCGATTTCCCCTATCTCACCATCTGGAAGCTCCTCATGCCCCTCATCCACAATCTTTAGCTCAAAGGGTGGCGCAATCTTACCTGCAGTCTTCATAACTGTCTCTAAATCGTCCCCTTTTTCAGTGTATGTGACAAATCCTGCCACCTCAGTGCTTCCATAGCCTGTAATCAATACAGCCCCTGTCTTTTCACAAATGCTAGTCAGCACATCGATCATAATCTTTGGTGCAGCAGCCCCAGCCCACATAAACCCCTCAATGCTGCTAAAATCGGTTTTAAAAAAGTCAGGCTGCTTGAATTCCAAGAGATACATCACAGGCACCTGCCCTAGTACTGTTATACGCTCCTTTTCTATTACCTTTAAGACCTCACCTGGATCGAATTGATCCATGAAAACGACAGCTCCTCCTCCCAGTATTGCAGCAAAACCTATCTCGGTATCGGCAGCTACATGATTGATCGGGAAATGCAGCAGCCCTTTGGTTGTCTCTTTAAAGTAAAACTTTTCCACCTCAATCTCTATATTTCGGATAATACTCTTATGGGTATGAACTACTCCTTTAGGCTTGCCTGTGGAACCAGAGGTATACAATAAAAGGGCATCATCATCTTCCGTAACCGTTGAAGCCCGCTTTTCGAGGGTTTCATCCAGCTTCGGCCGTGGTTTTTGGACAAATTCCTTAAAGTTTTCAGTCCCTTCAACGGCCTCGCCGATCACAAGGACCTTCTTTATACAAGGGAATTCTTTCATTAAGGCTGTTATGTTCTCAGCCAGGTCAACGTCGAGATACTCTCGAAGGGATATCAGCACAGTGGGCTTGCTATCCCCAACCTGATACCTGAGCTCATCCAGGGTAAATTTCGGGGACAGACCCAGCCATACCGCCCCAACCTTGCCAGCTGCCATATAGGTTGTCAAAAATTCATTGCGTGCCATGGAAAGCATGGCAATTCGATCTCCCTTTTTAACCCCTATTTCAAGATATGCCTTGGCTATGGAGTCCATTTCTTTCTTAAAATCTTTCCAGGAAAGCCTCTCATCCTCAAACACCATAGCCTCAGCCTCTGGTTTTTTATCTGCCCATTTCTCCACATAATGCCATGTCAAATTCAATGTCTTCCATTTCATACTTCCCTCCTCCTTTTTTTATTTATTTTCCCAACCGTGCATAGCCGCCACTTATGGCCTTTTTCCCCTCGGCGTTCAGGACAACAAAAAAAAGATCTGCGCCCCCACTACGGCTGTCCTTTTTGATGAGCTGAACCCTTATGGTGGTACCAGGAAGCACCATGCCTGTAAAACGACAATAGGCGGACTTTAATTCGAATGGATTTCCTCTTGCTTCCTTATCTATAAGCTCGCGCAGGGCATATGCCAGGGTGGCTGTGCCCTGTAAGATCCTTCCAGGAAGCCCTACTTCATGGGCAAACTTAACAGAGGTATGGATAGGGAAAAAGATATTGGTACAACCATCATAAACAAACGGTTCTAAAAGATCTATGGGTATATCCGACTCCCAGAGGGGGCGGCTATCTCCCGAAAGTCTGGGGACCTTTGGAAGATCATCTCCTCCCCTTCCTTCGTCTGCGCACTTGACCCCCCGCATCATAGCGCCGATATGCTCTGTAAAAACAGGAGAGCCTTCCTTGTCGATAGCATCAAAGCGTATAACAACGTGTGTCCCTGTCTTATGAGGCAGGATGGCTGCAATCTTACCCTTGATCTTTAGTCTGTCGCCTGGCCTTACAGGCCGGTGAAAACTCAGGTGCTCTGTATAATGTACCTGGGTAGCTATGATCTCTTTGGGAAAATCCGGGGCTTCAATATAATCCCAGATCCTCTCAGATATCGGCCATGTGAGGGCAACGCTAAACATTGGAGGCGCGATGACCCCATGCTCGCGCTCATCATCAAAATAATAAGGATTATTATCCCCGATGGATGCTGCATAATTCATTGTATCCCGCCAGGTTACCTCTGCGGCATAATCCTTTAATTTGGAACCCACAAACCTTGAACTGATCTCCATTAAACCCTCCTTTTTTTTCATAATGCCAAAACCACCATTTTTAGTCAATCCACAGGTTGAGATGAAGATATGGCAGCTGTTTTATGCCTTTATGTAATCAGGGTTTAGAGGACAGTTTGTATTTACACAGTTAGGGCAACCACTGACCCAAAGATGGACGGTCCAAAATAATACAAAACATCCAAAATAAGCCATGCCAAATCTTAGTCTCCGAAAGTAGGCAATAGCAAATGACGGGATAAGGATGCGTAACAGATACACGAAAGTCGCCCAAAAAAGAGATGAATTCCCAAAAGCTCCTTCCCCCCTTTTCAGGAAATAGTGGACGCAACTACCCTCTAGGGGTATAGGGCACCGTTTGCCATAATACACACACCTCCTGCATGTGCCTGTATATATTACGATATAAGAAAGGGCCCACGAGCCCAGGTATGCAGCAACACCCCGCGCCCTAAATCTAAGACTAATAAGAAACCCAAGGAAGAAAAAACCCCCTAAAAGAAAACCGGTTAAGATGTTGGCTTTAGGAGGAAATATCGTATATCTGTTCTTTCTTCTAACCCTAAGCACTCTTCTTGCTCCTTATGGTTTCTTCTAGTGTCTTGGATGATGTGAATTCAGGATAAAATCCAAGCTCTTTTTTTGCCTTGGCCCGGCTTGCTACAAAGGGATACCTCACATAGTCGAGATATCCTCGACTTACCTCAATGCCAGGGAAGCGCAACTTCCAAAGGATTTCTAAAAGTGGGTATAAGATACATGCAGGTAGTGGTATTACCTTCGTCCCTATTGTATCTGCTATTTCTCTGGCAGTTAGGGTTCCATCTCCTACTATATTGAATACGCCAGGGATCTTCTTTTCCATTACAGAAAGGCAGGACTTTACAAAATCGTCTTCATGCAGGAATTGCACCCGCGGGTTATATCCAGAAACACTTGCTGTAACTGGCCTGAAAAGCATCCTGGAGACATAGTTATCAACATTGGGTCCAAAGATAGTGCATGGGCGAAGGATGGTAACAATCATTTCTGGATGCTCTTTTGCAAACTTCTGTATCATCTTATCCACTAATGCCTTGTTATAACCATAAGGAAAGCTCTTATTTCCCCTAAGGGGATCTCCCTCTTTAAGTTCATAGGGATTGTCTTTATGAGCCCCATAAGCAAGGGTAGAGCTTATTGCTATCACATGTTTGACACCAGATAGATGCGCCTTTTTAAGGACGTTTTTTGTGCCCCAAAAGTCTATATCACTCATAAGCTTTTGGTTGTGAATCGGCTTTACAACAAAGGCTAGGTGAAAAACCGTGTCGATTTTATGCTCAGAGAAAATGCCTTCTATCTTTGGATCCCGTATGTCCATCCTATGAAAAAACATGCCTTTAGATCCATTAGAAGGGGGAACAATATCAATCCCTAATAGGGTGTTAATATCCTTTTCTACCTCGAATTCATGTGAAAGCCTCCCACCACGGTAACCGGATATCCCTGTAATACACACATTTCTCATAGGCTTATAAACCCCCTTATCAAATTCAAGATCATCGCGGCATGCCTCTTTGAGGCATACCGTATTCTTTTAAGTAAAACAATTCAAAATGGCCAGGGTCATTGGTTTCATTAGGTTGGTTGGATTCATAATAGACCCAAGGATTCGGGCAACAGAGGTTTCGGGCAACAGCCTGTTGACTATACCCTCAACCTGCAGTAAAAGTGGGCTGTCAAGGTTTTTGGCCAGCTTGTAGGTTTACAAATATTTTAATATATTGAAGAGAAATCAGGGGGTAAGATGGCGTTTGAAAATATCTTATATGGTAAGAATAAAGATGTAGCAATTATAAAGCTCAATCGTCTCAAGAAAAAGAATGCGATATCACTTGAACTTTCTGAGGAGATAGGAAAGGCGATTGATGCGGTAGAGGCAGATAAAGATATCCGGTTTGTAGTGCTTACAGGCAGTGGCGATATATTCTCGTCAGGTGCTGATTTCAGCGATCCTCAAAAGGCCATTACCATGATTCGTCGAGAGTTTGATGCCACATCAGGGAAATCTCCGATTATCAAGTTTATAAACTGTTCAAAGCCTACTATTGCAGCAGTAAATGGCTATGCACTCGGCCATGGTGCAGAATATGCGTTGATGTGTGATATTATCATTGCATCAGATAATGCCAAAATAGGCTTTATTGGGCCTTTGCGAGGCGTTACCTGCCCTTATGCAATGATCAGGCTTGCTGATGAGGTAGGCAGATCAAAGGCCAAAGAACTGATCATGACATGTGAACGTATATCTGCTGAGGAGGCCCTGAAAATAGGCCTTATCAATCAGGTAGCCCCCAAAGATGCACTAATGGAGGCGGTCTTTACCATGATCGACAAGATGCGCAAGGCCTCTCCTTTGGCCATTCGATACACAAAGGAGGTCATAAACCAAGGCTTGGGCGGGTATGAATTAAGCGCTAAGATATTTGAGGAGATTATTACCAGTAAAGATGCCTTTGAGGGCGCTATGGCGTTTCTTGAAAAGAGAGAGCCCAAATGGGAGCTTGATTGAAGGCCGCAAAAGTAAAGAGTAAGATACTTTAATCCGCCAGAGGCGGAACAATATGGATAATATTCAAAGGTCTTGTTATATGATTATAAGATTTGGAGCCATTTATAGGGTCAGTCAAAAGTGGTAAATCGAATAGGCCCCCTAAGA
>CAZVAH010000002.1:0-1499 GCA_964625035.1 uncultured Bacteriovoracaceae bacterium
GGCTTATGCGCCATGATGCGTGTATGCACTGTGAATGGCCAGCGTGTGTGAAGGCCTGCCCATCTCCTGGGGCATTGGTAAAGACACCAGAGGGGGCAGTTGTGCATAATCCAGAATACTGTATAGGGTGCAAGGCATGTATTATAGCCTGTCCATTTGATGTGCCTAGATATTCACCTGAAAAGGATGAGATCTCTAAATGTACCCTCTGTTATGATCGAATTACAAATGGGGAAAAGCCTGCATGTGTTACTGTATGTCCAACTGGTTGCCTGGATTTTGGGCCAAAGGATGAAATGATAGAAAAGGCCAGGGCCAGGGCTGAAGAGGCTGGTGGCTATATATATCCGAACAACCCCAAGTATAAAACCCATGTGCTATACGTGCTTCCAGGGGGTGTGGATATGAAGGCATATTCTCGTCTTAATCCAGATCCCAAGATGCCTGCTACTGTGTTATGGTGGAAGAATCTGTTCAAACCATTTACCCTGCTCGGGATGGGTGGTGTTGCGGGCCTGGCAGCCCTTCATTATCTTATTAAAGGGCCTCATGAGGTAGAGGAGAAACCAAGTAAGGGGGGTGATACAGATGGCGAATAGAGAAGGCATGGTGAGGAAGACTGATGCAACGGAGAGGATGACACACTGGATATTAGCAGGGAGCTTCTTATTTGCATTATTTACTGGCTTAGGAATGATGTTTCACCACTGGAGTATTATCCCCACGATACTTGGTGGATATTATGCGGTAAAATGGATGCATATATTTTCAGGGGTCGTATTTGGTATCTCTCTGATAGCTGTCATCATAATGTGGTGGGTAGATGCAGGAAAATTTGTTGAAGGGGACGGGAAGTGGATACTGCAGGCAGGTGGCTATCTCTGGGATGTAAAGGATATGCCCCCTAGTGGAAAGTTTAATGCAGGCCAGAAGATCTTTTTCTGGTTTGTTGTAGTTTTTGGTATCCTTCTCGTGATCACTGGTCTTATTATGATCAGTGTCTTGTCATTTCCTGTAGTTGTAGCACGCTGGGCGTATATGCTACATGCTATGAGTGTGTTTGTTCTAGCCTCCTTCCTTATGGTGCATATCTATCTGGGCACCATTGGTAATCCAGGGACATTACAGGCCATGTTATATGGCTGGGTGACCAGAGAGTGGGCTCAATTTCATTGTCCCAGATGGCTTGAAGAGCACGATAGAAAGGGTCAGGCCGCGCAGGAGGCCATTGAAGAGTAATTCATAAGGTTTAAGGGCTAAAACCTCAGCCCTTAAACCTTATGACAAGACATGTTATAAACCTTGGATCTATTGATTTAATAGTCTTTATTCCAGATATCTCAGTAGTAAACCTGTCTTCGAGGTTAGCTGCCGTCTTTTTTATTAATGGATCTACAATAGAGGGATCTAAACTTTGTAATAATATGCATAGGTCTTCATGAAACCCAGGTTTGAGGGTCCTTCTATTATTGATATCTATACATGTTGTATTATGGATA
>CAZVAH010000002.1:1509-15040 GCA_964625035.1 uncultured Bacteriovoracaceae bacterium
TTTTTCAATGAGATTCACACCCATGGAAGTAAGGATAATATTTTCCATATCCAGCCCATGGGTAGAGCCTACATTGGTATTTACCAGATCCTTGATATGATCCTTCCATCCAAGATAACCAATCAGGGAGGCCATAGCGTGTAACCGGTCTATAACATCAGTGAGTGTATCCAGTTCTTCGACTGAAGAGAATTCTTTGTCTTGATATAGAGGTCTTTTTTTAAGAAGGCCTTCAATAAGTGTTCTATCTCTATCTGGCACTATATTTAGACCAGTGTTATTTATAATAGTCTTTAATCTCCTTTGCTGCTCTATTACCAGATTATAACCCAGGCTAAATAAGGTCTCTGCATTGGCTTCATTTAAGATAGATGTGTCATGCTCTCCCTTCTCACGCAATAAAAAGCCCAGCCCCAGGGAGGTCAAAGACAGGGCCTTCCTGATTGACTCGCTTATCCTTTCAATGTCGTCTATGGGGCAGTAGTCTGTCACAATGATCTTATTTGTGAGATAGGCCATCTCCCACAATAGTCTCTCCTTGGTGTTATCATCTGCCCCTTTTAATGCATGACTTATCAAGTTTGTGCCTTTAGATATCTGATCTTTATATAGGCTAGGTAGGTAGTCGGTTTCATGTATATGGGGAATCTTGCTTTTATTGATTCCTTCAGAGATAAGTTTCTCTGGTTTTATGCGCCTATATATACTTAGAGAATCTGTTGGTGGTGGAAAGCCTAATTCTATAAGTCTCATTTCCCGTTGTTCAAAGGCAGTCTCTTCAAGCGCTGATCTTAATTCCCAGCATATACCTTGCATTACAACATAGTACAACTCTTGGTTATATGTGAGTATGACATCCAAGAATGCCTTTATAGTTTGATTCTCTTCTTTATCATCAAGATAACGAAAATAATAGATATTATCCAGGGTTGAAAACCCTTCATCCAGGATATCCGTTGTGTTATCGTCTGTAGGGGATACTTGGATTACCTCAATAAATGCCTTAAATATAAGGACAATAAGCTCAAGATCAAGTGTATCCAGGGCCATAACAAAGGTAGAGACGGATGCCTCCATCAAGGCCGCAAGCCACTCTAAGAGATTATCTATGGATAATGTATCCTTATCCCAGCACTCTATATCAATAAAGTTAGAAATCTTCTCCGGTGGCATGTATTGTAGCAATATCTGGCCATCTTCACCCCATGACTCTTTAATCAGGAAGTAGGTCTCATAGGCGGGTAGGGCTTCAAGGACATCTCTTGTTTTAGGAGAGTTTATAATGAGATTTACCCGCTCTTTTAGGTCACTCGAGAGCACCTTGGCGATCTCTTTTTGTACTAGCTTTGTGGGGTTCATACATAACTGGCTATCACAGTTATGTTGTACGATCAAGATAGTGATGCAGAGATCATCAAAGTTCTAGGTGTTGAGATTAAAGATTTTTGTTGATCCATTATATTACGCAGATTACATGGATTGTTTTGCCTGACCTGGCCTTTTTTTATTTTAATCTGCGTCAATCTGCGTAATCTGTGGATTTGTTAAATGTCATAATATCTAGTCTTCTTCCCCTATCACTATTTCTCCCATCTTTTTACGCACCCTTCTCGAAATATTATCAATGACTGAATAGGTGGCTGGGATTACAAAGAGGGTGAGCACCATGGCAAACAATAGACCGAATGCAACGGCAACTGCCATGGGTGACCTCATCTCTGAGCCCTCGCCTGTAGAGACTGCCATAGGCAGCATCCCGCATATAGTGGTGGCCGATGTGATAAGGATAGGTCTTAGCCTTACGCTGGCGCCTTCTATAATGGCATCGTTCTTTTTCATGCCCTTTTGTCGGAGTTGGTTAATATAGTCTATCATCACAATGGCATTGTTTACCACGATCCCCATAAGCATTATAAGCCCCATGCCTGCAGGTACGGATAAGGTCTTGCCTGTAATGCCCAGCCCTAAGATTACGCCTACATAGGCAAGTGGTAATGTGAACATAATTATAAGGGGTTGTGACAAAGACTCAAATTGTGCTGCCATAATCATATATATAAGGAATATGCCCACTATAAATGCCTTGGATAGCTCTTTGAATGATGTCTGCATATCCTCATAACTTCCGCCGATATCATAGAAATATCCCTCCGGTATATCTACAGAATCCATGACCGACTTTATATCTTTGGCAATACTACCAAGGTCTCTGTTAAAATTAGTCCCTGTAATATGTACAACTCGTTCCTGGTTTTTTCTATTTATAGTAATAGGACCAAAAGCTTTCTCTAATTTTGTCACATTGGACAAAGGGATGCTGAACCCCATAGGGGAGGAAATGGTGACATTTGCAAGGTCAGCTATGCTTTCCCTGTAAGGCTTCTGGAAACGTACCCTGATATCGTATTCATCACCTGATATCTGATATCTCCCGGCAACTGTACCAAGCATAGCACTCTCTACACTGGATGCCACTTGATATATACTCAATCCCATCTTGGATGCCTTTTCTCTGTCTACTATAACATGTATCTCGGGTTTGCTCTTTTTAAGGGATTTTTCTATATCCTTTAGCCCTTGTATAGAGGTAAATCTATCCATTAATTCATCAGAGAACTCATTTAAGACCTTTAAATCAGAGCCGTATATGCTAACCTCTATTGGTGAACCACTGCTGCCAAAAAAGCTACTGGCCACATCTTCAAAGCGGTAGTCTACCCCTTCCAAGCCTGGAAATCTCTCTCTTATCTCATTTATAATCGTATCAGAACTTTTTTCCCTATCCTCTTTATCCTTGAATCTTACAAAGACACGGGCCTTATTTACACCCCCTAACCCCCCCCCCTGTGCTGCAGCAAACTTAGAGCCGGCAGTTATACCAACCTGACTTACGGATGTGATTACCTCATCTCTTAGGGTGAACAGTTTTTCTATCTGCCGGACAAGGTGATCTGTTTCTTCTAAGGTTGTACCCTCTGGCATGGATACATCCAATATAGTTACAGGTATATCCTGTCTTGGCATGAATTCTGTCCCCAGCCGTGGTGTGAGGAAGATAGCAACAACTAGGGCTGTAAAGGCACCGCCAATAACCAGTCCCCTGTGTTCCAGTATCCAGGTGAGGCGTCTGGCGTACCCCTCCCGTAGGAGCCTTATCCAACCCCCTTCTTGTATCTGCTTATAGAACCCTTTCTCTCTCTTAAACATAGTAGCAGCGATAGCAGGTATTATGGTTATGGCTACAAATAGGGATGCAAGAAGTGAGATACATACAGTTATAGATAGCGGCCTTGCAAGCTTTCCTGCTATAGACTGGGACAGACTCATGGGTATGAATATAGCCATGGTAGTTAAGGTGCTAGCAGTAATTGCCAGGCCAACCTCAGTTGCTCCTAGTACTGCTGATTCCTGCCTTGGGCTGCCCTTTTCTAAATGTCTGAATGTATTTTCTATGACTACTACTGCATTGTCTACCAGTAGACCCACACCCAAGGCAATCCCGCCTAAGGTCATAATATTAAATGTATACCCTAGTGCATGCATACCAATAAATGTTGTGATAATAGATATTGGTATGGCCAGTGCGATTGTTAAAGTAGGGCGTATGGCACGCAAGAATATGTACACAACAAAAACTGCTATAATTCCACCCAGTATTGCATTCCACCCTGTAGAAGAGATGGATCTGTTTATGATTCTGCCTTGGTCAAAGACCATATGTAATTCAACCCCTGGAGGGAGGTATCCTTCCATCTCTTTTAATTCCTTTTTAACCCTATCGATTATCTTTACTGTGTTGACGCCAGACTGTTTCATTACTGCTATAATCACACAGGGAAGAAGGTTTGTCCTCTCGTAGCCTCTTTGCTCTTTGAATGTGTCTTCTATCTTGGCTATATCTCCTAGATGTATGGGATTCCCTTCCTTTGTTATGGAAACGATAGTATCCTTAATCTCTTGTATATTCTCAAAACGGCCTTTTGTCTTGACCAGATACTCTTTGTGTAATTCTTCTACATGTCCACCGGATATATTGAGATTGCTCAACCGAACATTTCTTATAATGTCTTGTAAAGAAAGACCTGTTGCCTTGAGTCTGTCAGCATCTACCAGGATCTGGATCTCGCGTTCTTTGCCTCCTAAAATATAGACAGATGCTACACCTTCAAGCCTTTCCAGCCTGGGTTTTATGGTATCATCCAGATATTCTTTTAGTTTCATGGTATTCCTCATCCCAGTAGCACCATATTCTAAAATGGGCATATCCGAGGTGTTGAATTTCACCACCATGGGTGTATCTGCATCATCAGGGAGGAAGTCCGTGATCCAACTAAGGCTTTCTCTCACATCTTCGGCGGCGAAATCCAGGTTTGTACCCCAGGCAAACTTTACATACACACCTGATATGCCCTCTGATGACATGGACGTGACAGCTTCTACGCCTTCAACTGTAGAGACTGCTTCTTCGATGGGTTTTGTTATCAAGGTCTCTATCTCTTCTGATCCAACACCTTCATACGTGGTTACAATAGAGACATAAGGAAATTCCAGATCTGGTAGAAGATCGAACCCTAAGTCAAAGAATGATACCATGCCAAATAGGGCAATGATGAGGATTAACATGGTAACGGTGATGCGCCTTTTTACAGAGAATTCAGGGATAGTCATGTTTTATTCCTTATTATTCAATCTTGATCTTGTTTATCTGTAGCAGTAACCTTTACTTGCATCCCGTCTTTTAATCCGGTGATACCTTTGATAACCACTACATCGCCAGGAGAAAGTCCTTCTAAGATCTCTATCGCAGCAGTTCCCTCGATGCCTGGATGTATTTTTGTCTTTTCTATTCTATTTGATACTACTCTAAATACATGATAACCCTTTTCTCCACGTATTATAGATGTTTTTGGCACAAGGGTAGTATTATTCTTGGCCTTCTCTACGACCTTTGCCCTTGCAGTCATCCCGGATCTCAATTTAAATTCAGGGTTACTAAGGCTGATAGTGATCTTAAATGTGCGGCTTAAAGGGTCTATAGTGGGATAGATCTTGGTTATTGTTCCTTCAAAGGCTTCACCATGTATTGCATCTGCCTCTATGTAGCTTTTATTGCCTTTAGTCATATAACCAAACGCATCTTCTGGCAGGTCCACCTCTACCTTTACCTTATCCATCTGCATTATAACAAAGGCGACTTGTTGTGGCCCGGTAAGTTCTCCTTCATTTACAAACTTATTAGTTACTATACCTGATATCGGGGAGGTGACTCTGCATTCCTTTAAATTTCGCTCAGCTATAGCGAGGGCCACCTTTACCTGTTCATACTGATACATAGTAAGGTCCAGTGCTGTCTTTGTATCTTGATAGTTTTGCTCTGATATAGCCTTGCTTTTATGCAACTCTTCCATACGTTTAAAGTCTCTTGAAGCCTTCTCCAGAGATGCATATGACGCATCTTTGAGAGCAGATGCACTTTCCACAGCCCTTGCATAGTCAAATGTGTCTATCTGCATAAGTAATTGGCCCTTTCTCACAGGCTTACCTTCATCTACTAAGATGGATGCGATCCTGCCAGCCACCTTTGCCATGATTCTGGCGTAGTCCTCTGGCATGACTGTGCCTACACCAGTATATGCCGTATAGATAGGACCAGCCTTGACATGGGCTACCGTAACATCTGTTATAGGGGCGGAGTCTGTATTAGAATCTTTGGACTGACCCTTACCCGAATTTGCGCATCCCAACACTCCAAATATTAAGACAATGCCTACAAATATGTATAACTTCTTCATTTAAGATTTCTCCTATAAAATTCCCATAGCTGCACTGATTTTTGCAATATCCTTTGCATAGTCTGCCCTGGCAGATATGTAATTTTTCTTTGCCTGATCCAGTAGTGCCTGGGCGTCCAATACATCTGTGGATGTAACTACCTGTAAGGTATAGCGATCCTTCTGAATCCTCAAGTTTTCTTTTGCCTGATCTATTGCCTGGGTGGCCACTTTCGTTCTGGCAAAAGCTTCTTTAGCAGATAGATATGCACTCTTTACTTCTAGGGTTATTTGATTCCTTTGAGCCCGGATCAGATGGTTTAGCTGTGTTATCTTTGATCTTGCCTTGGAGAGTTGCCAGTAATGTGAGCCGCCTTCAAATAGATTCCAGGATAGCCCGATACCTGCCGCCCACGTATCATTTTCTACATCAGGGTCTTCGCCTGTCCTTTCATATGTATAATTTGCTGCCACACTGGGCACAAATACGGATCTCGCAATCTTTTCACCCCTTTTTGTCATCTCTAATTGTAATCTAAGGCTCTTTAATTCCTGTCTGTTTTTTATTGCCATATCCGTACATACATCTAAAGGATTAGATAATGATTCCATAGGTATCTCACCCTCCGTAGTAACAGGAACTGAGAGGTCTCTTGCCAATAAGAGATTAAGCCCTGACTCTGCCAGTTTTACTGCATTTTCTGCCATGATTAGATTTTGTTTTGCCTGGGCATACCTCACCTGAACCTCTAACAGGTCATTCTTTGGTATCATGCCCTGGTCATAAAATGCCTGTGCCGTATTGAGATGCGCCTTTATAGAAGATACACCACTTGTTGCCACCTCATAGAATTCTCTAGCCTCTGTGAGTCCATAATAGGTCTCAATCACCTTTAATTTTAATTCTCGAATAGCCTTTTGTTTGTCTATGGTGGCCACCTCTACATCACTCTTGGCGATCTTATAACCATGCCACAATGCCCCACCTGTAAACAGGGGTTGTGTTGCCTCTATAGTGAAGTCATAGTTGTCCTTTGTCCCGACTTCAAACTCTTGAGCAGGGGTAGGGGGGATATAGGCGAGGGCTGGTTTGCCAGTGGCAGGGTCAAATACAATATTGTTTTTTGGGTCACTAGGATCATCCTCATTGAAATAGTAAGGTTTTTGCTCATTTACTACAGGCAGCCATCCCTCGCTCTGTGCAGGCAGGTCAAAGGAAGGTGCCTCTTTTAACCTTGCGTAGCCGTATGTTAAGTTTATTTTTGGTAGCATATTTGCAATGCTGGAACGTCTGTCCATCTCTTTACCATAGACCTCTTCCTCAAAGGCCTTTATATTTGGGTTATTGGCTATGGCAATATCTATGGCCTCTTCAATGCTTAATAGCTGGTTTGCATAAGTCGTATTTGTGAGTACAAGAAGGCCAAGGCATACAATACAAATACATATTAGTCTATACATCTCTTTCTCCTCCTAAAATACCATTCAAAACGCCAGGGATGTATTCAGTTGGGGCCTTTTTCAGAAGACCCATGTACCAGTCGCTGGCTATGGCATTCAATGTGCCCATAGTTGCTATGGACATGAGATCCGGGTCAAATGCGCATCCATCTTTATTGGCCTGGATAAAGATATCCTGCAGTATTTGCAGGTTCTCCACATGGAAATCCATGAACTTCTCTATAATCTGCGGTGTGATATCAGGTATGGGTGCATAGAAGATCTCCATGACAAGCCGCTGGAACTCTGGATTTTTATCCACCCAGTTGAGCTTATACTCAACAAAGAGCTTGAATTTCTCCTTCCATAATGAACTTGTGGCAAGGATGTCCTTTAGGCCCTGCATGAAACTTTTGGCACCCCTTAATATGACCTCTGCAAACAGGCCCTGCTTGCTCGGGAAGAATTGGTAGAGGGTGCCCACACCAAACTCGGCTTCAGATGCAATTTGAGCCATGGTAGCATTAAAATAACCCTCCTTTACAAAGACATTCCGGGCAGCATTCAGGATTTCTTGTCTGTGCAATTCCCTTTCCCTATCTTTTCTGCCTTGCATTTGTGAATTACGATTCGAATTTCGATTCATGATTCAAAAATAGAATAAAGATTCAAAAAAGTCAATAATAATTTTATATTCATAAAATCCCCTCGAATTTTATTAAAATATATGAACTCTACTGGCTCATTAGCTTTAGTCCATCCCGACATCAATGTTCATATCTGCTGTGTAGACTGTTATGTTTTTAGCATATGCCTCGGCCTTAACAGTAGTATGGAGCCACACTTGCAGTGGTGTCCTTCTCAGCCTCAATCCAATGCCTATATGGGTAGATGGGAATACCTGTAGTTCTACTAATTTTCCTTCTGGTTCTAGGATATCCTTGGCCTCGATCTCATAAGGTACAGAAATGCTGGACATTGGTACAATACCATCCTTATTTTCATCATCCATACCATCCCTGGTTACACACAGTATGGCAAACTCTTCATAATAGTTGAGGAGAGGAAGTAGATAATTAGAATAAAAAAGCTCCGGATCAAAGGATATCCCTGTTATTACATGACCCTCAGGTGCCGTGAATTCAAACATAACAGAATCATTCCAGGAGAGGTCTGATCCGTTCTCAGGGGTAGAAAATGCTATTTCGTTTCCTACGATTGATGTACTTACCCCTGGGCTAAGCTCAGGACCCATGGATGTCCATTCGCAAGCCCATTCTTCACTGTTGGTAGCTTCTTCAAATGTGGTCTGATTCATTTTAGAGAGATCTCTTTGTGAGGTTATATCTGTATATAGATTTATGTAACCAGGATTCAGTGTCTTTGTCTCCCTAATATCTAGACCCAGAAGACCTATCTTTTCACAGAATTGATTAAGCACACTGGCTATGATATCAGGCACCTGAGATATCTCCTCTGGTAAGACAAGTGGATAGATCCTGTTAAACAGGATTAGATATCTTGGATATCTTTCAAGCTTGAATGAAAAACCCTTGTTTTCCGGCCCCCACCCCATTTTAAGGTCTGTGTCCATAGAAAGCCTTAGCACTGTCAAACCTTTTACTTTTGCTTCTATATTGATATCTCGTAGTTTCAATATGATCAATCCGCTATTCGCTTCGTCAAGTTCAATGATAGGAGGTGTGGAGATATCAACTGTAAGACCTATTGACAGATTACCATTTTCATCCACTAGCCAATAATCTTTTGGGAAGCCTTCTATAGAGATTGTCTCTTCCATGTGAGATACATTCTCGTTTAAGAAAAAGACAGCAAGCGCCTGATTCAGGTAGTCATCAGAGATGGCAATGACAGAATTTGTAATATCATTAGAAAGGTCGGGTTTTGGCCCGTTTTCGGGCGTGGCATATGTTGTTTCTAGGCCGTCTTCAATAGTGAATCCTGCGTTTGCGGATAGCTCTAAGAAATCATCATTCATGTGCAAATAATTAAAGTCATTTAAAGATGTAGTATATATATCTCCTCCCACGCTCATGAGCAAATCAAACAGGCTTATATCAAGACCAAGGGGCATTGATATATCACCTAATTCTATACCAAATAGTCGTTCTAAGATGTACTCAAAAAAGTCCCGTATAATGTTTATAAAATCAGTATATGGAGTATTTATAGCAACATCAAAATTGTCTCCTTCTAGCAACTCTACATCTCTATTTACGTACATACTTATATATAGTTCAGGGCCTTCCAGTTTTAAATTTATGGTAAGATCTTCCTTTATTATAACGTCTTTTACCTGTGTATTTATAAAGTTACGGCCTTCTTCCAGGTTAGGATCGCCTATTATAGTGTATTCTGCAACTATCTTCTTTATTTTAAGGTCTGTTATTATGTCATAGTTGCCTTCTCCTCTTTTCATTACCTGGTATCCATTGGGATTTTCTTTTTTATAGATCTCGATGCCCTGAAGCATCACTGCCCGGGGAGATATACTTTTTCCATCAGGACCTAGCATAAGAGAAAGAAGAAGTTCGGCGGCTACGCCTCCAAGCTTAAGGTCTTCGGTTAGGAAGACTTTTAAATCTTCTCGAGATATTTCATTTGGCAGCCACGCCGCCAGGTTCTGGCCATCAAGGATGGAAAGAGCGGTACTTATCACATTGGATATGAACTCGCCATTACCATTTAGATAGACTGCATTATCTATCAACTCACCTATTTTATTGGTCTCCCCATATATAATCATAGTCCTTTCGCCTGAGACAAATTTATTGCTGTCCACAGCCTTGACTATGATGGGAAAGAAGGGATTATCACTATCATCAATAGGGATAGTAGTAGAAAAATCGCCCCCATCTTTATTGATAGGGACTTCTTTGCCATTTACATATAATCCTTCTATGTCCGCTGTTCCTTTTTTGACAGAGCCAGTTACCTCAATATAGTCTTCTTGAGTGATATAAGGAGGGTTGGGAGACGATATGGTTATGGTTGGCTCTTCATAGTCTGCATAATCAGGCCCAACAGGAAATGTGCCCAATACCTCTACCAACTCTGTACTTGGTCTGTTTATCACTTGAGAGCCACTGTCTGAACCAGATGAGCATCCTGCTACTGTCATTAAGAATATTATAACAAGGCCAAACCATTTAATGTTCATTATGATACCTCCACTAATATAACGAACCCTTCGCAACTTGGATGCCAAGAGATGTTGGCAATAACCTATTGGTTTGTAAAGGGAAAACCAAAGGAAGCTACAACAGCCCCCTACAGATAAGAAAAATTTTTCTCTTTATGGGTAAGTTTTTACATAAATCTATTCCTCTAGTGAATAAGATACAAGGCCTGTTGTAATCTTTGGATAAAAGAATGTGGATTTTTGTGGCATGCGCATCCCTGCATTTGCTATCTCCATTATCTTCTGGATGGTTGGTGGGTTGAGTAAGAATACAATATCAGCATTGCCTTCTTCTACCATATCAAGTGCCTGCTCTGAGTCACTCATATATGAGATACGGGAGGAGGCTTCTGTCCTATTAATGCCAAGGATAGGTCCTAATATGCATTCATGGAGAATGGTCACGTCTAAGCTTCTAATTAGAGGGGGGATATCTTTAGGAACAGATCTGTCGACAAGGTCTTCATCTATCAAATTCAGCATATAATATCGTGGAATACCACGTACAAACAGCCCTAAATGCCCCTTTCCACTTTTATCAAGTGCATCTAAAAACGCCTTTTTGTTGTCAAATGGAATCATATTAAATACTTCTTTGATCTTGTACTCCAACTCTACAAGTCCAATCCCCATGCCATCTGTTATTACCCTGTGTGTGGGGAGTATGGTAATACCATCATCCATGTTAGACAGATACATCATTACGTAGTCAAAAGGCTGATTACCATCCCTTTTTCCTGTAGATGCCCTCATTCGATCCCTGTAAGCCCTGGCTGTTTCATACCGGTGATGTCCATCTGCAATAAGGATGGTCTTATCTATCATCATATTGGAGATCTCTTTTATGATCCCCGGATCATTTACCATCCATAGTTTTTGATAACCTTCTTCAGAAGTAATCTCCATTTCAGGTTTTATTAGGTGAGACTTGATCTGGGAATCTACTACCATGGTAGGGTTTGAATATATGCCAAATACGCAACTAAGATTGGCCTTTACCTCCTTCATAAGGTGAAGACGGTCAAGCTTTGGCCCTTTGAGGGTATATTCATGTGGGAGAATATTCTTTCTCCCCTCTTCATCTATATGGACAATAGCAATAAACCCTGTCCTTGTATATGTTTCATCTCCTATGCGATATCCCTGTTTATGATAATAGATAGCAGGCCTCGAATCTTGTTTTAATATGGCTTTTTGCCTCCATTTGTTCCATAGATCCCTTGACCTGGTATACCTGTTATCATTTTTGGAATCCATTGGCAGCTGCTTTCCAAGGATAAGCCTTATAGCGTTATACGGGTCTTTTTCATGATATTCTTCACTTTGTTTAGGTTTGATTACATCATATGGTGGACATATCACATTGTCTATAGAAACTTTTTTAGGGTTATATCTTATACCCCTGAATGCCTTTATCTTTGGCATAAAGTTGCTCCTTTCGAACGAGTGGAATAGAATAATATACTATGACTGGCCCGCGAAATTCAATATCAAATTTATCATAGCTATCAGCAAGATAAATTATTACTGAGAGCTGACGGCTGAGCGCTTCCTACTTCGATCTTAAAAAGTGGGGCAACTCCTGTAGACTTGACCGGAAGCTACCTCGGTTTAACATATATTCTCCCGCTGCGAGTCAGGTCATGGAGGTTAGTTAAACTATCGACAAGCTTGCCCTTTCTTGTTGTGTATGTTAGGTCTTTTTCTCAAAACCAAGGTTAAGGAATTATACCGTTGAGCTATAAATTTTCTATATTTGACTATGTACTTTTTATAATAAGCTATGTGTTTTTCTTTTTATTTATAGCACAGATCCAGGGGATATTCATTGGAGCAGCTATATTATCAGGGATACCATCATGGATATATTTGGCAGTAGCTATATTCTTGAATATTTGGGCAATTCCCATACCTGTGATACATCCAAGGGCAGTCTCACCCCCTAAAGGGCATAAGGCAGAACATCCATTAAAGATATCCAGGCCGCCTGTGGCGGAAGAGAAGAAAGAAAGCCCTGCGGCGAGATTTCAACAAGGACTTGCCAAGACACATAAGGGATTTATAGGCAAGATTTCTGATGTCTTTGCTAGAGGTCGTGTAATAGATGAAAAGATGTTATCAGAACTTGAGGAGACACTCCTTGGCACAGATATAGGAATAAAAACCGCATACATGCTTTTTGAGCAGGTGGGAGGGAGGATAAAATCTGGCGGCATGGATGATCCTAGTGTGGTTATGTATATAATTAAGGCTGAAATCCTGGACATATTGAAAAGAAGAGAAAGTCCCCTTATTGTATCAGATGATATAAGACCTTTTGTGATTATGGTGACAGGGGTAAACGGCTCAGGCAAGACCACCACTATAGCTAAGATTGCAAGGCGATTCATAGATGATGGGATGTCTGTGATATTGGCTGCTGGTGACACATTTCGTGCAGCAGCCATTGAGCAACTAGAGCATTGGGCATCAAAGATAGGGGCTGATTTTGTAAGGGCTCATGTTGGTGCTGATCCGTCCGCAGTTGCCTTTGACGCTTTGGAGGCTGCCATATCAAGGGAAAGGGATGTGCTGATCATAGATACTGCAGGTCGTCTCCATACAAAGGCAGATCTTATGGAAGAGCTTAAGAAGACTAAAGGTGTGCTTGATAAAAGGCTTACCGGTGCTCCTCATGAGATACTGTTAATACTGGATGCCACGATAGGTCAGAATGCAATAGAACAGACAAGGCAATTTCATAAGGACCTGGGTATTACCGGGATAGTGTTGACCAAGCTTGATGGTTCCTCAAAGGGTGGAGTTATAGTGGGCATTGCCAATGAATTTGATATACCGATACGCTTTGTAGGCATTGGCGAGGATATGGATGATTTGCAACCCTTTAGTGCTCAAGCATTTGTGGATGCCCTTTTTCTTGACAAATAGCCTGTAGTCTCTAATATTAAAAGGATGATTAAGATAGATAAAGATAAGCTAACGCAGATCCTTACCTCTATGAGATCAAAAACCTTGGCTGTAGTAGGGGATCTTATTTTAGATGAGTATATATGGGGAGATGTGGAGCGGATATCACCGGAAGCCCCGGTGCCTGTAGTAGATGTACAGCGCCAGAGCA
>CAZVAH010000002.1:15050-15597 GCA_964625035.1 uncultured Bacteriovoracaceae bacterium
ATAAAGTTAGGGGGAGCAGGAAATGTAGCTAAGAATCTGGGCAGTCTTGAGGCCAAGGTAATCCTGGGTGGGGTGGTGGGTGAAGATAGCCCCGGAAGGACTATGAAAGATCTTTTCACACAGGAGGGTATTATGAATTCTCCAGTCCTTGTTGTGCCAGGCAGGCCCACGAGCATAAAGACCCGCATCATTGCCCACACACAGCAAGTGGTGAGAATAGACAAGGAGGATAGGGTCCCTATCCATGATGATGTTCGAGACCGACTAGTTGATTTCTTGGAACATGGTATAAATGATATTGATGCTGTAATTATATCTGATTATGGTAAAGTGGTTGTAGGTGAAGAACTGATCGATAAAGTGGTAGACCTGGCCAGTGAGAATGGCCTACTGGTAAGCGTGGATCCCAAGGAAAGAAATTTTCCTTTTTATAGAGGAGTGGGCCTTATAACTCCAAATATAAAGGAGCTGAGTTATGGGGCCTCGATCCCTATCAAGGAAGACAGAGATATTATGAAAGCTGCACATAAGATCAAGTCTTTACTTG
>CAZVAH010000002.1:15607-18919 GCA_964625035.1 uncultured Bacteriovoracaceae bacterium
ATTGGATACGGGCGGCAAGATTATCCACATACCTACATCTGCTAAGGCGGTCTACGATGTAACCGGTGCAGGGGATACAGTAATAGCATGTTTCACTCTGGCGCTTGTATCAGGGGCATCGCCTATAGAGGCGGCTATGATTTCAAATGTTGCGGCTGGTATAGTCGTGGGTGAAGTTGGCACCGCAAGTGTGGCCTGGGAGAGTTTAGCTGATAAGTGCATGGAGGGGCTCATTGGGTAAGATACGTATACCTGATGATGTGATGTTATTTTGTAGCCTTATTTTCAAGGATAATGTATTTCTTGGTGGTGCTACTGATCTACTTAAGGAACACTTTGGCGAGGTGGTGTTTCAATCGAAAATTTTTGCATTTGACTTTACCCGGTACTATGAAAAGGAATTCGGTCGACCTTTATACAGGGTGGTCCTTGCATTTGACAAATTGGTCCCAAGAGATTCACTTATAGAGATAAAGATCGCAACAAATTTAATTGAGACCCAGCTTGAAGATGAGGGGAGGCGAAGGGTAAATCTAGATCCAGGAATATTAACTCAAGAGAATATATGTCTTGCTACTACAAAGCCATACAGCCATCGTATATATCTAGGCAGTGGCATCTGGGGAGATCTCACCCTTATATATGAAGATAATACATATTGTCCTCTTAAATGGACATATCCGGATTATAGAAAAGAGGAGATGATACATATATTCAATCTTCTTAGAGATCTTTATAAGGAGAAGATCAGATGCCAAGAAGTATGACAGGATTTGGACAGACAGATGAGGGTGGTTGGCTTGTTGAGATAAAAGGGGTCAATCGTCGTTACAGGGATATCAATATAAGGTTACCAAAAGGTTTTGGGCCTTTTGAGACGCTTATTAGAGAAATGTTTACGGATGTGATTAGCAGAGGAAAGGTAGATATATTTATAACAAAAAGAAATGATGTTGGTATAGAGGCCACAGCTGACATAAACTGGGAGATGGCACAGTACTATTATGAGGCCTTAACTGCTATGGCAAGCAGGTTCGGTGGGGATGTGTGTTTTAGGGATATTATGGGGGTGCCTGGTGTGCTAGAAAGCAGTAGACCGGATTTGGATGGGCAGTGGAGTGTACTAAAAAGGGTTATAGAAAGGGCAATAAATGTATTTATAAGCTCGAAACAGGTCGAAGGGGGCCGCTTAAAAAAGGATATATTTCAAAGGCTAGATACACTTTTTGATATGGTAACAAAGATGAAGGCCCTTTCGAAGAAGATGCCTGAGCTCTGCAGGAAAAGATTGCTTTCAAATATAGATATACTATTAAAGGATAATGCTGTACCAGTTGATGATATAAGGGTAGCTCAGGAGGTGGCTTTAATGTCTGAGAGATGCGATATTACAGAAGAACTTGTAAGGCTAAAAAGCCATCTTGATATGTTTAGGGATGTTAGTAATAGTAATACTAATTCTGTAGGTAGGCGTTTGGATTTTATACTGCAGGAGATAAATAGAGAGATTAATACCATAGGGTCAAAATCTCAGGTGTCTGCCTTAAGTCATTTTGTGATTGATGCAAAGACCGAGGTAGAAAAGATACGTGAGCAGGTAGCAAATATCGAGTAATTATACAAGAAAGGAGTAGAGTTATGGATAAACGTGTAGATAGGCTTCTTAACATTGGTTTCAATAATGGGGTTGTAGTATCCAGGATTATTGCTATTGTAAATCCCACATCGTCGCCAATGAAACGTCTAAAAGAAGAGGCCAGACAAAAGGGTCATCTTA
This sequence comes from uncultured Bacteriovoracaceae bacterium, assembly GCA_964625035.1. GTDB lineage: Bacteria > Desulfobacterota > Desulfomonilia > UBA1062 > UBA1062 > JAGGYK01. The sequence goes on from CAZVAH010000002.1 coordinate 17,385, forward strand.
TAGATGCCACCCAGGGCAGAAAGACAAGATCCATTATAATTACTGACAGCTCCCATGTCATCCTTTCTGCGATACAGGCAGAGACTATTACACATCGATTTTCAGATCACAGCTCATTTAAGGCCAGCGATAAGGATGGTGAGGAATAGAGATTGGATTCCAAAGTTAAACATAGATTGGGAGTTAAGGAGTAGGAAGGAAGGTGCGGATATTTATCTCAGGCCCGTCTGGGGTGGGTAAGTCTACTATAATAAGAGAACTTCTAAAGAGAAATAAAGCCCTTGTACTTTCTGTGTCATACACTACCAGACCTAAAAGGGCCAGCGAGGTAGATGGTAAGGACTACTTTTTCATTTCGAGACAGGCATTTGAAGATATGAAAAGGGGGGGATTATTTTTGGAATGGGCCTTAGTACATGATCATTTTTACGGCACATCCATTGACTGGGTGAGGGCCCAAGAAGATCAGGGATTTAGTGTGTTATTTGATATAGATGTTCAGGGTGTGATGAATATACAAAAGAAAAGAGGTATAGGGTGTTTTATATTTATTGTACCCCCGAACCTTGAGGTGCTCTCAAGACGTCTACAAAGAAGAGGGACTGAAGCATCTGAAGATTTTGCACTTAGATTGGGGAATGCCTCTACAGAACTTCGCTGCTGGAGAAACTATGACTATCTTGTGGTCAATGATATTCTGGAGGTGGCTATAGATGATGTTGAATCTATTATACATGCATACCGATGTTCTAGGGATGAGGCAATCAAAGGATTAAAATGGCTGGCCGAGATCGGATAATCTTTGCCCTTGATGTAGGCGACCTTACCTCAGCGAGGTGGTGGATCCATACCCTTAAAGGGCATGTAGGATATTTTAAGATAGGGCCTGAACTCTTTGTTTCAGCAGGGACCGAGGTGATAAGGGGGATAAAATCAGAGGGTCTTAAGTGCTTTCTTGATCTCAAGTTTCATGATATCCCCAGCACAGTATCAGGTGCTGTCAGGTCAGCAGTGAGATTGGGTGTGGATATCATGACCATTCATTTATTGGGTGGTAAAGATATGATAGAGGCTGCTGTAGCGTCGGCTAAAAAAGAAGCCATGGCTCTTAGTAGAGCCACACCGAAGATAGTTGGGGTTACTATATTGACATCCCTTGATGAAGATGACCTGGCTGGTGTGGGAATAAATAGACCTCTTAAGGATGAGGTGGTATCCTTGGTCAGGTTGGCTACCAACTGTGGTGTGGATGGGATTGTGTGTTCACCAATGGATATTGAATATATAAAGCCTTATCTGCCGGATGGGTTTATGGTAATAACGCCTGGGATCCGACCTTCCTGGGCTACAAAGGGCGATCAGGAAAGGATCTCCACCCCAAGGGGAGCTATAGAAGCAGGGGCAAACCTTTTGGTTATAGGGAGGCCCATCAGGGATGCTTCGGATCCTATCCGTGCTGTAGAAAAGATTACAGAAGAAATGTAACTATTCAGGTATTTAGACTAAAGGCTGAAGACTGAAGCATATCAATCATC
>CAZVAH010000003.1:0-10893 GCA_964625035.1 uncultured Bacteriovoracaceae bacterium
TATAGCATATTGTTGCTACATCCAAATATCTGGCTCTTTTCTTCAATGACCACCTCATCTTTGATGTGTCTAAGACCTTTAACATGCACTCCAAGATCATAGCAATCTGAACTATACTGGCCTTATAATGCTTAGGGATAGTAATTGCCATCTTACTCTTGGTCAATTCTTCATACAAGCATTTTGCCCTGTCTGTCCCCTTTTTGTTTAACTGGGCCAAGACGGACTTTAGCCATGGCCAGAATAAGACAGTGAGTATAACTTCTAATGATACTACCTTTCCTTTAAGAATCGCATTATCTATTATGCCTAAAAGATCAAGTAGCTCTTTAAATGCCCTTGAATTATGCTCAAAAAAAACCCAAAGACCTTCAAATATATATGGGAATACGCCATAGAAGTCCATTAACTGGAAGAAACCCCCAGATGCGCCGGATACCATGTCCTTGGTCAGTTCATCAAACAATCTTGCGCCTGAACACGATGCCAATCTATATCTATAGGTATAAATAGCCCTTGCTGTATTATCCTCAATAACAAAATTGGTGCGCGCTACATGCCTCAATACACGCCATATCCTTACAGGATCTTCTGCATACCTTTCATCGGGATCCCCAATGGCCCTGATTACGCCCTCTGAGATGTCCTTTAGTCCGCCTACATAATCTATTATAGAGAGGTTTGATATATCATAAAAAAGTGCATTTATCGTAACATCCCTTTTAAAAGCGTCCTGCCTGGGGGTTCCATACGCCATTGCCCTTGTACCAATATCAGAATCCATCCCGGGTTCAGGGGTCTTGCGGAATGTAGAAACCTCTATAACCTTGCCTCCTTTAAAGCTTACGTGGACAAGACGGAAACGTCTCCCTATAAGATAGGCCCTCCCATGGCGGGCAAAAAGTCTTTTTATCTGCCCGGGGCGTGCGTCTGTACCCACGTCAAAATCCTTCGGGGCCTTACCCAACAACAGATCCCTTACCGCACCACCTACAAGATAGGCCTTGAAACCCTTTCTGTAGAGTCTGTAGAGGACTTTTAATGCATTTGAATCTATTGATTTGCGTGAGATAGGATGATTAGGCCTGGAAAGAATCACAGGATATTCTCTACTCAGGTCTGTCCTTATCATCATTTTCATCCTTTCTCACTTTCTGCCCTGGAATCCTGTAGCGCTCATCTGCCCAATTCATGAGGTCTATATCTTTGCATCTCTTAGAGCAAAAAGGCCTAAAGGGATTATCTTTATACTCTGCCATACGCCCGCATACAGGGCATTTTACCTTCATATCAAACCCTTATCCTGTGAAGATTCCCGAAGCGGCCTGGCCCGGGGATACAAAGACATCCATGTTCCCTTTATGTTCCCTTAAGATTTATCACTGCAAACAAAGAAACTAGCCTCTTCTAGAGTTCCTGGCATCATGAATCCACCCATTCACCACGAATCTGGCTACCCTTTATATAGTAGAGTAGATATGTTGTCAAATATGCATTCCTCTTGGTTAACATGGACATAGGCGCTAGTTTAGGGATGGTCTGAGGTACATATGTAGGGAGAATTTGTAACAGGGGGTGTAAGGCCTGCGCCTGCCTCGACAGGCAGGGCGTAATAGATCTCAATGAACCATTTTGGAGATCTATAGAAAAGACTTTTGAATTGCAAACTAGCATATAATGTGAGAGAAGGTTTGCACCATGCCCAAAAGAATAGTACGCAAAAGTCAAATTAAGAAAAATAGGGCAATTATATTACAGGCTGCCAAGAAACTCTTCTTTAGCAAGGGTTTCATTAATACTACCATGGAGGATATTGCCAGATATTCTGGCCTTGAGAGACGCACCATCTATAATCATTTCAAGAATAAAGGGGACATCCTGACACTACTGGTGTCTGAGATAACAGCTAAGATTGAAGAAATATGTAATGATATAGATTTAAGCAGTCTACCCTCCATAAAAAAACTGGAAACTTTAGAATCAAAGCTTCTAGATTTATAAGTGGAAAATTATGAACTGCTAAATATATTAATTCCTCAATATAAGAACGATACGAATAAGAAGCAAATAAAGGCAATCTCTGTATCTATGGTGGAAAATATCATTGCATTTAAGAAAACAGAGGCACGGTTAGTGCAAATAATAAAACACGTTCAGGATGAGGGCGCGGTGATAGACATACATCCATATATACTCGCTGGTCTGTTTAACGAGGCGATATTAAGAAGTGTCTTTGCATGGCACAATTATAGAAAAGACCTTACAAAGGATGCTATAATAAGAGATATTATCAGGGTAATGGAAAAGGGTTTTATAAACGAACCTGCCAATCCTGAAGACTGAGCCCTTTCTTAAAGCCCTTTCTTAAAATAATAGTCTATCACGTACAAGTCTTTATCACGCTACAACATGAGCTTATACCCACTATGCACGCCAGAATGCCGGGCTCAATACAACCAAGACAGTGTATATTTCAAGCCTGCCTACAAGCATACAAAATGTAAGTATCCCCTTTCCTACATAAGGGATTTGTGCATAATTTGCCATAGGCCCTACATTTGCCAGGCCAGGGCCGATATTGCTCATGCATGCAACAACAGAAGATAAAGATGTCTCAAAATCGAGGCCAAGGATGCCCATGGCAACTGATGCCGATACAAATATCAACATATAGAAGATTGAAAATCCAACCACCGACCTTAAGATATCTGTAGACACAGGGTTTCTGCCCAATTTTATGGTTACAACTGCATTGGGGTGTACGAGTTTAAGGATCTCCCTGCAGGCATACTTTATAAGGAGGACTAGTCTCATTACCTTCATGCCTCCTCCGGTAGATCCAGCACAACCTCCTACGATCATTAATAATAATAATATAATCTGAGGGGCTACCGGCCATTTCACATAATCATACGTGGCAAAACCCGTTGTGGTAAGGATAGATGCTACCTGAAAGGTTACATACCTAATAGATTCTCCTAAAGAAGAAAAAATGTGTCTTGTGCTCCACATTATAATAACACAGCCTATAATAAAGATGCCTATATACCACCTGAATTCTGCATTCTTTATATATCTTCCTATATCCCCTCTGATGGCAGCATAATGCAGAGCAAAGTTGGCCCCTGCTATAAGCATGAATATAGTAATCACTGTATCTATATATGTACTGCCATAGCTACCTATACTTGCATTACTCGGAGAAAAGCCACCTGTTGCCATGGTGGTAAAGGCATGGCATGTGGCATCAAACAGATCCATGGGGCCCGCCCATAGAAGAGCTATCTCTAACATGGTTATACCAAGATAAGTACCCCAGAGGAGCTTTGCTGTTGCACTCATCCTTGGGGCAAGCTTGTCAACTGTTGGGCCAGGGGCCTCGGCATTAAATATCTGCATACCTCCAACACCCAGAAAAGGTAAGACAGCAATCGAAAGCACGATAATCCCCATTCCTCCAAGCCATTGAATAAGAGATCGCCACAAAAGCAGTCCATGAGGTAACATCTCTATATTAATAAGTATAGATGCCCCTGTTGTTGTAAAGCCAGATATGGTCTCAAATAGGGCATCCATGTATGTGGTGAAATACCCACTGATCCTAAACGGGATAGCACCCATAAACCCTGCAGCAATCCAGGATATGGTGACAAACAAAAATCCCTCTCTATGCCTGAGATCACCCTTTGCCCTATGAAACAAAAAGACTAACACAATGCCTGAGGCGGTGCAGGCCAATACACCAGTAAGGAGCGCAAAAAGGTCATCTCCTTTGTAATAGAGGGAGGCCAAAACAGGTAGCCCCATAAATATGCCTATAAAGATAAGGACCCTCCCAACGAAATTAAGGACAACACGAATATTCATTAAAAATAATCCAATTTTACACTAAGTATCTTTTCTATCTTGGGGATAACTCTCTTATTGGCAAATATTACCACCCTGTCACCAGGGTCAATAACTGTACTTCCTGAGGGGAATATAACTCTACTCTGACCCCTTCTAATGATACCAGCTATGATAGCGCCGTTGGGCCAGTTAATATTCTTGATTGGCCTGTCCACCAAGTCAGATGTCTCCATGGCCTCAACCTCTATTACCTCTGCATCAATATCGCTTAGAGTTGTTATGGAAAAGATCTTACCCTTTCTTATAAACTGTAAGATTCTGGAGACTGCAACAATCCTGGGGTTTATTACTGCATCAACACCGATGTCACTTACCAAAGAGACATAGTCTATATTGTTCACAAGGGCAATTACATGCGGATTACCCATACGTTTGGCCAAAAGGGCAGAAAGTATATTGGCCTCTTCATCATCAGATGTAGTAATAAAGGCATCCATATCAGATATCCTCTCGCTAGCAAGCATCTCTTTATCCACTGTTGGACTGTTAAGCACTGTAGTGCGGGAAAGCGTTTCACTCAAAATTGTACAACGATCTTCATCTGGCTCTATGAGCTTTACATTAACTCCTTTTCTCTCGAGTCTTCTGGCAAGCATCTCCCCTGTAATACTCCCCCCATAGATCATTACATTATGGGCATGCTTCTCCCGTAGCCCCATAAAAGAAAGGATGTCTTTATTGTTGTCTTTATCAAGCACTACATACACCCTGTCTCCTGGAAGAATATGATCCTTCCCCTTAGGGATCAACAATTTGTCCTGTCTTAAGATGGATGCAATCAAAAAGTTTATACCAACTGCCTCTGCTGTAACATCTTTTAAGGGTCTCTTCACTACAGGCGAGCCATTCCCCATCTTAAACCCACCTAGCTGTACTCGGCCATCTGCTACTTGAATTACGTCTAAAGAGCCTGGTATCTCTAGAAGAAGGTCGATGGTAGATGCTGCCTCTTGCTCAGGATTTATAATAAAGTCAATATCCAGATAGTCCTTTTCAAATATCTTTTTTGCTACATTATATTCCTGCCCTCTTATCCTTACGATCTTAGTAGGTATATTGGCAAAGGTACCAGCAATAAAGGATGCTACGAGGTTTACTTCATCCAAATCAGCAACTGCAATCAGCATCTCTGTATGCTCTAGGCCTGCCTCCTTGAGGGTCTTTAGGCTTGCACCGCTTCCCAGGGCTACCTTCACGTCCAACATTTGAGATATCTTCGATGCCTTGGCCTCGTCCTTTTCCACAACAAATACATTCATCCCCTCTTCGGAGAGGCGTTTTGCTATCATAAACCCAACATCACCAGCACCTATGACAAGTACATTCATGTTTACACCTGGGTGATATCTATCTGAAAATGGCCCTTTAAGGCCACCTTGGTCTTCTGCATCCCCAAAAGCACCTCATCAACCACTTGCTTTGAGCAGAGAATTTTGGGCACAAATGCATTTTCATCAATTACATGCGCTAAACCATCCAAAAAATATTCAGCTATGTCTGCTCCATCTAAACCTATGAACCCCATCCCGGGAAGTGCCATGGAAAGACTCTTCGCCTTCAACTTCATAGCAGTTCCTACCATCAGGCCCGCAGCATCCTTTATCCGTTGAGGTGAGCACTCGGAGATCGACCCAACACCTATTATAATAATAATCTTTACCCCTGATAAGGGAGGTGCTGCCCCTAATAATACTTTTTCTCCCCAGTTCCCTGCTATCCTGCCAGATACCATAAACTGTGAGATCTTTGCATCCAACCTCCAGTCTACAAGCCCGGCAAGCCCTTTTAAAGGCTTCTCATCACTAAAATGCCACAACCCTAAAAGATCGCCGGATATATCATCTAAGTGTCGAGTGTCTACCAAGACCTTCATAAGCCTAACACCCCTCAATCCTTATCCTGTCCAAGACTCCATTTACAAAGGCAGAAGATTTTGGTGATCCGAAACGTTTGGCTAGTTCTATACCTTCATTTATCACAACCTTATATGGGATATCCGGGTTAAATATGAGCTCGTAGGTTGCAATTCTCAAAATATTTCGATCTGTTTTTGACATACGCCGCACAGGCCAATTCTTGGATGCACTATCTATTAGTTCATCTATCTTCTCAAGATTGGTGAACACTCCGTTGATCAATTCTCGAGCATATTTAATAACATCCTGACTTTTGACAAAGTGAGCAATAAATGCCTTCAAAATCTCTTCTGAGTGCCTCTTTGTAATATCCACTTGATATAAATACTGAAGGGCAACCTCTCTTGCCTTTGTCCTGAGTCTCATTTCTCATCCGCTATTAGTTAGCGGATATAGCTGCATATAAATCTATCATCTCAAGAAGGCCAAAAGCAGCATCGAAACCCTTGTTTCCTTCCTTTGTCCCAGCCCTTTCAACAGCCTGCTCTATAGTATCAGTTGTAAGAACGCCAAATACAACCGGGCACGGGGCATCGAGGGCAATCATTGCAACACCTTTACTCACCTCAGAGGCTATATAATCAAAATGCGGGGTAGAACCTCTGATCACGGCACCAAGGCATAATACACCATCAACCTTAGTGCCCAAAGCCACCTTTTTTGCCACAGAAGGAATCTCAAATGCGCCCGGAACCCTGTAAATGGTTATATCATCAGAACTTACACCATGTCTTAAAAACGCATCCAGTGCACCATCTACAAGCCTGGACGTAATAAATTCGTTAAATCTGCTAACAACTATACCTATCTTCTTACCCTTACCGATAAGACGTCCTTCTACAATCTTCGTCATTTACACCACCTCCAGTAGGTGCCCCAACTTTTCCTTTTTGGTCTTGAGATAATCCTCATTTGCTTCATTTGGAGAAATTTCTATAGGGACACGCTCTACTATCTGAAGTCCATAGCCCTCTAACCCCTTTATCTTTTTAGGATTATTTGTCATCAAACGCATCTTTCTAACCCCCAAGTGTACTAATATCTGGGCGCCTATTCCATAATCCCTCAAGTCTGGAGGGAACCCAAGTTCCACATTTGCCTCAACTGTGTCTCTGCCATTTTCCTGAAGATGATAGGCCCTTAATTTGTTTAAAAGCCCAATTCCTCTTCCTTCCTGACGCATGTATACTAACACACCCCTACCTTCTTCTTCTACCATCTCCATGGCCTTGTGCAACTGTTCCCCACAATCACAGCGATAAGATGCAAATATATCCCCTGTAAGACACTCTGAATGGACCCTGACTAAAACAGGCTCATCAAGGGTGATATCACCCTTTACAAGGGCTATATGCTCCCTATCATCAAGATCGTTTTCAAATCCTATCATCTCAAACTCACCATATCTTGTGGGTAAGGATACCTTTGCTACTTGTCTCACCAATGACTCTGTCCTTATCCGATAGGCTATTATATCCGCTATGGTGCAGATCTTAAGGCCATGAGTCTTGGCAAAATCTTCCAAATCGGGCCGCCTGGCCATGGTCCCGTCTGCATTCATAATCTCACAAATTACAGCACCAGGGCGCAGCCCTGCTATCTTGCAGAGATCAACAGAACCTTCTGTCTGCCCTGTCCTGACCAAGACCCCTCCCTTTTTGGCCCTTAAAGGGAATATATGCCCTGGTCTTACAAGATCATCTGGTTTGGCTCCTTCGGCAATGACAGTCTTTATGGTAACTGCCCTATCTGCTACAGAAATACCTGTAGTTACACCATTTTTTGCATCTACAGAGACCGTAAAGGCTGTTTCGAAACGGCTGGTATTGTCATTTACCATCATAGGAAGATCTAATTCATCTGCTATCTCTGTATCCAAGGCAAGGCATATGAGACCCCTCCCATTGACGGCCATAAAGTTTATGGCATCTTTCGTAACAAACTCTGCCGCCATAGTGAGATCCCCTTCATTCTCCCTGTCCTCATCATCTACCAGGATAATCACCTTCCCTTGCTTGAGTTCTTCTATGGCTTCCTCTACTCTACACGTTGGCATACCTTAGCTCCTCTTATGTAAAACCTTGTCTTTTTAAGAGATCCTCCAAGTCACTATCTATATCTTTATTAATAAGTCTCTCCACATATTTACCTATTATGTCAAACTCGATATTTACCCTATCACCAGGCCCTTTAAGTGTCAAGGTGGTGGCAAGTGTTGTATAAGGTATAATATTCACCTCAAAATAGCTTTCCTTTACCTGATTTACAGTAAGTGATATGCCATCAACGGCAATAGAGCCTTTTTCTATCACATATTTGCTAAAGACCTTATCAAGAGATATCCTGATGCGAATGGACTGCCCTGCTCTATCCTTTTGTAATATAGCAGATGTGGTGTCTACATGGCCCAATACAAGATGCCCCCCAAGTCTGGAAGATAGTTTAAGCGCCCTTTCTATATTTACCTTCACACCTGGTTTTAGATAGCCAAAGGTAGAACGGGATATAGTCTCACCTGATGCTGTTGCAGTAAAAATCCTTCCTTTTATGCGGGTGATGGTCAAGCAAACACCATCTATTGCAATACTGTCCCCGATATGATCTTCTTTCAAATCAAGACCTGAGTCTATATCTATATAAAGATCACCCCCTCGGGGTTGAATCAACATAACCTTGCCAATAACCTCTATAATGCCTGTAAACATCTATTCACCCAAGAGTGCCTCTATAAGGATGTCATCATCCAATCTTTGTATGTCATAAACCTTCAAAGGGATGGCATCCTTTATTGCATCAGGTGAAACCCCACCCATCACAGGGACTCCACCTGTTAATAACCTTGGGGCGACAAATACCATCAATCTGTCAACCCTGCCAGAAGTAATAACTGAAGTATTTATCCTGCCACCACCCTCAATCATTACAGCATGCAAACCAAGCTTCCCAAGGTGACCCAATATATCATCCCAGGACAACCTCCCAAATGGATCAAGTGGCAGCCGAACCACCTTTGTATTTGTATTTATGATATCAGCCCTGATTTCAGGGTCTTTGGATGTAAATACCAAACACCTTTGCCCCAAGCACCGTGCCCCTTGAGGTATTATAAAATCCTTATCTATTATAACCCTTAATGGATTTCTGCCTCCTGAGATCCTGCATGTAAGCCTGGGATCGTCTGTAAGCACTGTACCAATACCCACAAGCACTGCATCCACATTGTCCCTTAACCCATGTACCACTTCTCTGGATCTCTCTGATGTTATCCACTTGGAATCACCTTTTGTGGTGGCAATCCTTCCATCCATTGTCATGGCCACCTTCAGTATCACATATGGCTGCTTTTTCTTAATCCATTTCTCATACCACATTATCAAATCAAGGGCCTCTTGTGAGGCCACTCCAAGCTTCACCTCTATACCATGAGATTTTAATCCCTCTATACCTTGGCCCGCCACTATGGGATTGGGATCTGTTGCCCCTATTACTACCCTTTTTATACCTGCATGGATTATGGCGTCTGTGCACGGAGGGGTCTTTCCAAAATGGGAACACGGCTCCAGCGTCACATACATTGTGGCACCCCTGGCTTTTTCGCCTGCTTGCCTCAATGCATATATTTCTGCATGTGGGAGCCCCGCCTTGGGATGGAAACCCTCCCCTACGACTTGCGAGCCCCTGACAATCACCGCACCTACAGGTGGATTTGGTGCTGTACGCCCCAACCCCTTTTTAGCTAGATCTATGGCCTGTCTCATAAAGGTCTTATCTTGACTCATGAACCTTCCTTGTGTTGGATCAAGCGCATAACCTCTTCCATAAACTCATCCACATCCTTGAACTCACGATATACAGATGCAAACCTTACATATGCAATCGTATCAAGCCCGTGAAGCAACTCCATTACCTTCTCTCCGATGTATGAAGAGAACACCTCCTTGTCTCCTCTTCTTTGAATATCCTGTATTATGCTATCCCGTATCGCCTCTATATCATCCATGCTCACCGGCCTTTTCTCACACGCCTTCATAACCCCTGTAACAATCTTTTCAGGGGCAAACTTCTGCCTTGCCCCATCCTTCTTTATCACCACAGGGGGAAACTCCTCTATCCTCTCATATGTGGTAAAACGATTCCCGCAATGGAGACATTCCCTCCTGCGTCTTATGGATGTAGCATCACTGCTTACCCTGGATTGGATTACCTTATCTTCTACCCCAGAACATCTGGGACATTTCATTGCTAGATACCTTGATAGATAGGAAACTTACCTGTGAGGTCTTCCACTTCTTTTCTTACAGCATCTATCACACCCGCATCTCCCTTAGAATCGATCACTTTTGCTATCAAAGATGCTATATCTACCATCTCTTGTTCTTTCATACCCCTGGTTGTGACCGCAGGGGTGCCTATGCGGATGCCAGATGTGACAAACGGACTCCTAGTCTCAAATGGTATAGTATTCTTATTTGCTGTTATCCATGCTCTATCAAGAAATTCTTCAGCATCCTTTCCTGTAAGGCCCTTGTTATTCAAATCCACGAGGAAGAGATGGGTATCTGTACCCCCTGATATTAATGCAAATCCAAGCCTTATTAGCTCATCTGCCATTGCTCGAGCGTTCTTCACAATCTGCTCCTGATAAACCCTGAATTCATCACTCATTGCCTCTTTTAGGGCCACTGCCTTGGCAGCTATCACATGCATTAAGGGGCCACCCTGCATACCTGGAAAGACACTGGAATTTAATTTCTTTGCAAATTCCTTCTTGCAAAGGATCATCCCGCTTCTTGGGCCACGAAGGGTTTTATGAGTGGTGGTGGTTACAAAATCTGCATAAGGGACAGGGCTTGGATGCAGGCCAACTGCTATAAGGCCTGCTATATGAGCCATATCTGCCATAAAATATGCATCCACTTCATCTGCTATCTCGCGGAAGAGTTTATAGTCTATAATCCTTGGATATGCACTCGCACCTGCGATTATAAGCTTGGGTCTGTGTTTCTTTGCAAGATCTCTTACCTGATCATAATCTATCCTGTGGTTATCTTGCCTTACCCCATAAGGG
>CAZVAH010000003.1:10903-16326 GCA_964625035.1 uncultured Bacteriovoracaceae bacterium
CCATAAGGGATCACATTATATATCTTACCTGAAAAGTTTACCGGAGAACCCATGGAAAGATGTCCTCCATGGGAGAGATTCATCCCTAGATATGTATCACCTGGGGTAAGTATGGTAAAATACACAGCCATATTTGCCTGGGAACCTGAGTGGGGCTGTACATTTGCATGCTCTGCGCCAAAAAGGGCCTTTGCCCGCTCGATTGCCAGTTGTTCAGCCTTATCCACATACTCGCATCCACCATAGTATCTCTTGCCAGGATAGCCTTCTGCATACTTATTGGTCATAATGCAACCTTGTGCTTCAAGTACTGCCTGGCTCACGATATTTTCTGATGCGATTAACTCCAGCTTATTCATCTGGCGGGTATGCACGTCCATTATCGCTGAGTATACTTCTTTATCGCCTTCTCTTAGGTATTTCATCTCTTATGGTAAGCTCCCTCTATATCTTATTTGGTATTGATTCTATCTTTTCCAGTCGCCTTTTATGACGACCGCCTTCAAATGGTGTAGCAAGCCATACGTCCACAATCTCACCTGCAATGCCCGGGCCTATAACCCTGCCTCCTAAAATAAGACAATTAGAATCATTGTGAAGCCTGCTCATTTGAGCGGTATAAGGATCTGAACATAAGGTCCCTCTCACACCAGGTATCCTGTTCGCACACATGGACATACCTAACCCTGTCCCACACATAAGTATAATCCTGTCACACTCACCACGGACCAGCATAGCCAAGCCCTTTAAAGCAAAATCAGGATAATCCACAGAAGAATACGAGTTTGTACCAAGGTCTATAACCTCACACCCCTTATCTTCAAGGGCCTCCTTTATAAACCGTTTAAGTGTAAAACCCCCATGATCACATGCAATACCTATCTTCATGCGTTAGCCCTTTCCTATTACTAGAGACACATTCTGTCCCCCAAATCCGAATGAATTGTTCAAACAGTATGTGATGTCTGAATGTATGGCCTTTCTGGGTGTATAATCCAGGTCACATGCTGGATCAGGGTTGTCCAGATTTATGGTGGGTGGGATAATCCCATTATTTAAGGCCATAATACATATAGCTGCCTCTAAAGAAGCTGCACCCCCTATAAGGTGGCCTGTCATGGATTTTGTAGAACTTATATGCAACTTATGTGCATACCCGCCAAAGACCTTTTTTATTGCCAAGGTCTCCACCTTGTCATTAAGCTCGGTGGATGTGCCGTGGGCATTTATATAGTTTATCTGTTCAGGGGAAATACCCGCATCTTTAATCGCTTGCCCCATGGCAATTGCAGCACCTTTACCTTCAGGGTCCGGTGCTACCATATGATATGCATCCTGACTCATTCCCGCCCCAAGAATAGTTGCCCTTATGTGTGCACCCCTGGCCTTTGCCATTGATTCCCTCTCAAGTATAAGGACTGCCCCACCTTCTGATAAAACAAAGCCATCCCTTCTGCAATCAAATGGGCATGAGGCTCTCTTAGGCTCATCATTTCTGGTTGATAGTGCCCTCATAGATGCAAACGCAGACGCCGCAAATGGAGTAAGGCATGCCTCCACTCCACCTGTAATCATACAGTCTGCATCCCCAGATTGTATGAGCCTGAGTGCCAGCGCAATAGAATGCCCACCCGATGCACAGGCTGTAGCAAGGCCCATGCCCGGTCCCTTCGCATCAATCCTCCGGGCTATCTCCCCGGATGCCATATTTATGATACACATTGGCACTGTCAAGGGGGAGACCCTCCTAGGTCCCCGGCTATTGAATAAAGATATCTGGGTCTCTAATGTAGATATTCCGCCTATACCAGAACCGATCAAGACCCCGATTTTGTCTTCTTGATATATACCTTTATCTATACCGGCATCATCAATAGCGTCCATCCCAGTGATCAAGGCCATCTGGGAAAACCTATCTAAGTGCCTTATATCCCTTGAGCTTAAGTATTTGGTAGGATCAAACCCCCTTGCTTTCCCTCCGATTGATACAGGTAGCCCATTAAATTCATCTATACGCTCTATTCCAGAGACACCCTGAATCAGATTTTCCCAAACCGATGATATATCACTACCTAAAGGAGAGACCACCCCTATACCTGTGACAACAACACTGCCCATTTAATATATTATATCTTACCTTTTATATATTCTATAGCATCTTTTATATATGTGAGCTTCTCTGCATCATCATCCGGGATCTCAATGTTATATTCTTCTTCTATTGTCATAATAAGCTCTACCAAATCTAGAGAATCAGCGCCTAGATCATCTATAAAAGACATCTCTGGTGAGATCTCTGATATGTCTCTATCCAACTGTTCGGCAATAAGCTCGATAATACGCTCTTCTACTGACGCCATTTATAAATCCTCCTTAAATCAGATTTTTAAGTATACAGGCCCCCATCGACTACAATGACCTGCCCTGTAATGTATGACCCGATCTTTGAACACAGAAACAAGACCACACCTGCAACATCATCAGGGATACCCACCCTGCCCAGTGGGATCATACTAAGGACGCTTTTATGATCTACCTCCTTTGTCATATCCGTATCTATAAATCCAGGGGCAACTGCATTTACCAGTATCCCCCTTGGCCCCAGTTCCTTTGCAATGCTCTTTGTAAAGCCAACTAAGCCCGCCTTTGCTGATGCGTAAGCAGTTTGTCCTGCATTACCTCCAAGCCCTACAACCGAGGATGTGTTTATAATCCTTCCGTATTTTGACCTTATCATATAACGTGCTACATTGGAAGTACATAAAAATGCACCCTTTAAGGAGGTATTTATTATATCATCCCAATCAGGAGGCTTAACTCGCAATATCAGACCATCCTTTGAGATGCCAGCGTTGTTTACCAGGATATCGATTTTACCGTGATGACCTACTATAGATTTGATCGATGCCTTAACCGCCTCCTCATCAGTTACATCAAATCCTGCTACCTCGGCACTGCCGCCTGATGCCTTTACCATCTCCATAACCATGGTAGCCATAGACTCATTTGTTTTATAATTTATCACCACATGGGCACCACATGAACCAAGCAACCTTGCGATTGCAGCCCCTATACCACGGCTTGCACCCGTAATAATCGCTACCTGTCCGCTAAGGTCTATCTTCATAAGGCCTTTGCCTCTACTGAAACACCCTTTGCAATCCTTTTTACCAGGGGTGCAAGTACAGATTTTGGGCCGATTTCTATAAACTCATCCACATCCATAGAGATAGCCTTCTCAACACAGCCCTCCCACCTTACAGGTTCCACCAACTGCAAGCTAAGGATTTCTCTTATCTTTTCAGGATCAGACTCGGGTCTTGCCGTGGCATTAAAGATCACAGGGCATCTGGGCTTTTTTATATCTATAGATTTAAGGCTATCCATAAGCTTGGCCGCAGCTGTCTTCATAAGGGGACAATGGGATGCCACACTCACCTTGAGGTTTATAACACGTCTGGCACCCAAGGTCTTTAATCTAGGAACCGCCTTATCAATAGAAGAAAGCTTGCCAGAAATAACCACCTGCCCTCCACCATTTATATTGGCCACCCACACATCATCCACATCTAAGATGACCTCTTCAACCTTTTCTAAAGCCAGCCCAATAACGGCTGCCATCCCTGTAGCATGACCTGGTTGGGCCTCTTCCATAAATGATGCCCTGGCGCCCACAAGCGAGATTGCATCCTTTAACGATAGAGCACCTGATACCACAAGTGCTGTGTATTCACCAAGACTATGGCCCATGACAACATCAGGTAACGATAATTTTGATGTGTTCCACAGGGCTATACTTGCAGCCAAGACAGCTGGCTGTGCGTTTGTCGTCCGATTCAATTCATCTTCTGGCCCATCCATCATAAGGGCTAAAAGCCCAGGGCCCACTACACCATTAAGATCAAGCCCACAGCCCATCCCTGGAAATTGTGTACCCTGTCCTGGAAACATAAGGCAGTAGGACATAACTTATTCTTCCGAGAGTCTAATGACCTCTCTACCCTTATAATAACCACAATTCGGGCATATTCTGTGAGGAAGCTTTGGCTCCTTACAGTTTGGGCAAAATGAAATGCTTTGCATCTTGATTGCGTCATGTGCTCTGCGTGTATCTCTTCTTGCCTTGGAATGTCTTCTCTTTGGTACAGCCATATATTAATAACCTCCTAACCGTGAATCTTCAATTGCTTTAATATACTAAATCTTGAGTCTACAGGCCTCTTGCACATGCAGGACTCTTTATTAAGATTGGCCCCGCATATTGGGCAAAGCCCTTTACATCTGCTATCACATACATAACAGACAGGTAATGACACAATAATCTCAGATACGATATATTCCCCTAGCATTATGACATTTCTATAATAACCAAACCCTGGGCCTTCTCTTTCAGCCTCAAGGTCATCCGGCATACCATCCTCTGCTGGAACATATTGGGTATCCAGGGTTAAATCTACAGGATAGACCATAGGAGATAAACATTTAGAACAACATGTGTCAATCTGACCACGGATATGGACGGTTGCATGTATGTTCTCATTATTCTCTGTTATCTTATAATGTATATTCAAAGGCTTGGTTATATGCACATCTTCATCCCTAAGAACCCCCTCAAAGGCTTCAGGCTCTATACATAGATCCTCTTCTATGCCAGATACCCCTATTGTATCTACATCTACTTTTAAGTCTTCTATCCTTTTCATAATGTTTGGCGTGAGTACCCTACTATTGCATCATACCAAATTTGTCAAGGAGACAAGACAGGCCTGAATCCTTTCTCGCATGACGCAGGTTATAAAGTTGACATTGCAAGAAAAGTTGCATAGAAAAAACGAACCCTTAAACAAGTTATTCTAGGTAAAATCTAAAGGAGGGAAGATGAAGGCCTGGATAAATGGTGATTTTGTAGATTGGGATAAGGCAGAAGTCTCAATATTATCTCATAGCTTTGGCAGGGGTTCGGCAATATTCGAGGTCTTAGACATCGTATCTACCCAGAAAGGACCAGCCCTTTTCGGCCTTGAGGATCATATCAATCGATTCTTCAATACTGCCAAGTTGGTCTTTATGGATCTACCTATAACAAAAGATAAACTTGCTTCTGCTCTCATAGAGACGGCTAAGAAAAACAACATATCTTACGGTGCTGCAAAGTTCTTCGCCTATTATCCCTTAATAGAGTTCAGCGTTTTCCCCGCAAATCCCCAGATTGACATTGCTATCTTTTGCGCAGACTTTGGCCTCTTTGGTGTAAAGCAGGAAGATCTATCTGCCCCTGTCTCTGCTGGGGTATCCTCACTTAGAAAACTGCATCCTGAAACCACCCCTGTTCATGCAAAGGTTGCCGGTAATTATATCAATGCATTCTTAGCAAAAGCAGAAATCATTAAAAAAGGATACGAAGATGTAATTATACTGGACAC
>CAZVAH010000003.1:16426-18640 GCA_964625035.1 uncultured Bacteriovoracaceae bacterium
TAGCAAAAGCAGAAATCATTAAAAAAGGATACGAAGATGTAATTATACTGGACACTTCAGGTTATGTCGCTGAAGGGGCAACCTCTAATATCTTTTTCATAAAGAATGGCAAAATAGAGACACCCACCTTAAGGAATGCATTGCCCGGTATCACAAGAAAGGTGGCAATAGAGGTCATAAAAGATATGGGATACCCTATCAAAGAGACTGATATAAGTCCGGAGACATTAACATCATATGAAGAGGCCTTCTATTCCGGGAGTCTTGTCAAGATACAACCCGTCACATCCATTGAGGGCAAAACATTGGGAAGCTCCTGCCCGGGGCCCATCACCAAGGCCATTATGGACAAGATGGAAGAGGTGTATAGCGGTAAAATCAAAAAATATGACAAGTGGCTCACTTCGATAAAATAATCACCTCCATAACCTTCCCTCTCTTTCCCAGGGGTGCCCTCCTGTTGCCTGCTGGCGATCACCACCTCGCCTCGAGTCTTTATCCAGGGCCTATTTCTCAATTTTACGCTTTAAGCGTGGAACTTTATTTCATATAATGTGTAAAATTTTTAGACTATTCTGTGCTGGTTCTTCATGTAGTTGAGCTAACTATGTGGAATTTAAAGCAACATTACTTGGAACAATCTTTGCTTGTCTCCAAGTGGGAATGGGTCGGTTACTGATATCCCTATCATTGACTGAAGGAGTGATTCTCATGAAAAAAATAACGCTTTGGGGGTTTATTACACTACGAGGATATTACGTGCAAATTGCACTTGTTTTAACACTCACCGCATTCTTTACAAGTGCTTGTTACAGACCGGATCCGCCAGATTATACGGGCTCGACATACCTGATCATCTGCCCTGAGGATCTCATGAATGAGGTGGCCGATCTGGCGTCTTTCAAGGAGTCCCAGGGATTTCTGGTGGAGACTGTGACTTTAGAATCCATTCTCTCCGAATATGAGGGAGCTGATGACCCTGAGAAGGTGAGAAACTACCTGATAAGCAAATACCAGGAAAATCCAAAGAAAGAATTTGTGCTTCTGGTAGGTTCCATGGATAGTATGCCCATGCGCATCACCATGGTGAACCCGTTCTATGATAGCCCGTGGGAATATCGCGTTCCAACGGATTTTTACTACGGAGAGCTCACCTGTGATTGGGACGTGGACGGAGATGGACGTTACGGCGAGTGGGGTGACGACATGACCAAGGGCAACTGCGATTACAAGGTGGAGGCTTGGGTGGGGAGGCTTCCGTGGGATGACCCCTCAGTGATCCAGGCCATGGTCAATACCATTATCGCGTATGAAACAGATGAGTCTGAGCGTATGAAAAAGGCGATCGGGGCTGGAGCCACCATAGTTTCCCCGTGCGATGCAGCATTATATTTGAGTTTGGCAAAGAACACATATATGCAAATGAGCGGATACGACTCTACGGCCTTATATGAACAATGTCCTTCCCTGCATCCTGACTTAGAACTCACCCGAGACAATTTCCTGAACACGTGGGAGGCCTTAGAGCCTGGATTTGTAGCGTGGTTTTCTCACGGGAGTTCATATGCTTCCTATTACAATAGTTCTCCATATACCTTTATCGATATTGACAATCTTCCCCAGGTCGAAAACCCTGCCATTGCGATAACCACGGCATGCACGGTAGGGGATCCGGAGGTAGAAAGTCTGGGGCGAGTGCTTGTCAAAGAAGGGGTAGCAGCCGGATTCGTTGGTGCCAGCAGGCCAAACGCTTACGGTGACAACAGGCTACCTGCATATATTGCACAGTTTCAGATGGGCAGGTACATAATACTGTATCGTCAGGCATTGTCAGCGGCTATAGCCAATGCTATAGAGTACTATGTCCAGCACGAGATTCCAGTGGTTAATACACCTGGCCCAGACTTCCACCGGAATATCTTCGAGATGATAGTTTATGGTGATCCATCCATACAAGTACGGTAGAAGTAAAGAGAGAATAAAGAGAAGACCCCCTCAAATTATCCTTTAGCAGGTGGAGATAGTTATTCCCTCGAATCCTCTTTCTCTTGCCTTTAAACTTTCTTTGACAAGAGAGAAAGGCTGACCATATCTCTTAGTAATATGCTTCATAAAATAAAAGGGTATGTAAGATTGCTGTGTAGAATTATTAGGGGAAGGGAATCTGCTTTATTTAAGGATATATCTGGTATCTATAGGTAAAAACTGATTGAC
>CAZVAH010000004.1:0-7168 GCA_964625035.1 uncultured Bacteriovoracaceae bacterium
ATATTATTAAGTGCATCTTATCTGTTCTACATACAGATAGGCCAACTCCAAGGTATAAACCTGGAATCCATACAAGATCGACTTTACACCCAGGATACCAAGATCATGCTCTGGGCCATCAATAACATAGATCCTACATATCTTAACAATGAATCTCTTCCTGAGTCCTGGGGGGAGGTTATGACTGTAGATAATGATACACTTATGATCACATCATCTACAAATAATAAACACAAAAGTCTCTATATGCACAAACTACCTAACCTTTTAGATCAGGCTACTCCCATACTAAAGGCCATGGAGGCTAAAAGGCCTATGATTAGTAAAACAAAGGACTACATGGTAGCAGTCAAGCCGTTAGAGGAGGGTTCATCTATTATAGGCTTGAAACCCAGAGCCTGGGAGGCCGGCCTGATATCAGATCAAACATCGGCTATCAAAAGGCATATTACACAAACCAAAATGATACTTATAGTAGCACTGGCTCTCGGTATATTGGTTAGCTTTATTGCTGCACTTATTATATCTGTCATGGTTACAAGGCGTACAAGACAAATGCTATCTGCCCTTGATGATTTAAGCCTTGGTAACTTCATGGCCCGGGCACCATATTCCGCCATCTACGAGGCAAAAGCCTTTGCAACATCATTTGAAAGATTGAAGGCGTCCCTTATTCTAGCCCTGGAAAGATTTGGGGTAATATAAAATGCCAAGATCTGTTTTAATTGTCGATGACGAAGAAACCCTAACCTGGTCGCTAAAGAAAACACTGTCCAGGGATCGGGAGATATATGAGGTGGAAGTAGCAAACGATGGGAAGCAAGCCCTTTCCTTAATCGAAAACCAATCGTTTGACGTGATAGTATTAGATATAAGGTTGCCTGGTATAAATGGCCTGGATCTTCTGGTAAAGATAAAACAACAAACCCCGTCAACAAAGGTCATCATTATGACTGCATACGGTTCCTCTGCAATCAGGGCAAAGGCAATGGCAATGGGGTCTCTGTTCTATATAGAAAAACCATTTGAGATAGAAGACTTACGAGGCCTGATCTTGAAGGCATTGAGGCAGGAGGAAAACAAAGGATTTAAGGGCAGTATAACAGGGCTTCAGCTTCCAGACCTTATACAGATGAATTGTATTAGCCAGATAACCACAGCCCTGTATGTAGAAAAAGGGGAGAGACAAGGAATAATCTACTTCGAGGACGGTCAGATTACACATGCTAAAGTAGGAGGCGTTGAGGGTGAAGATGCCTTGTTTACTATCCTTTCCTGGTCAAGTGGAAGTTTCAAGTTTGTGGGCGGCCAGAAGACGCCTTATCGCTCTATCACTGCAAACTGGGAGTATCTATTGGTAGAAGGTATGCGCAAGACAGATGAGCTGCAAATAGGCCTGGAGAAAGGGGATATAGAGGATGATGAGATCCCGCCCATAGATGATCAGGCCCGTATGCTTGTAAAAAACATGTCTTCTTTAGATGTCTGCAAAGGTATTATTATTATTACCACAGAGGGAGAGGAACTCTATAGAAAAGGATCTATACCAAAAAAAATCAGCGTGCCTTTCATAACAAAATTTTTCCTAACCACCTCTGAATACCTTGGTGATCTTACATCTTCTACCACACAAAAAATTTCATTTATTGACCATAATGAACTAATCCTTATTTACCCTTTCAGGATACACATACTTATCTTATACTTCAACAGATCAATCCTTTCTCAAGAAACCATATCCACCATAGAGAGGATAATCTCCAGGTATCAGATTGAGGTTATTTAACCATAACAGGTCTTGGCCTGCTGTGGCTCTTATTATGTTTTCTTCTGCTATTGCCTGGTTATAAAGGGATAATATCATTTCCTTTTTCTCATCGTCTTTCCCATATCTACCCATAAGGTCAACAAATCTCTCTGCAAGTGTTACAACGTAGTTGTCTCTCACCCTTTTGTCTGCATAATTTACCACCATTGCCTCATTCAAGCACAAACTCTTTAACACTACATGCTGGCCTATTATTTCTCCCAATTCCGGATACCCTGACTCCTCCATAAGTTGACGACCCATGAGCGCATGATCACCGCCTGCGGTAATAGAATCAATCTTGCAAATATCGTGTAAGAGTGTAGCTCTATCTATAAGCTTAATGTCCAGATTTTTGCCTGCCTTCATTAACATATGTGCAATAATGACCGCTACCCGCCTTACCATCATACTATGACAAAATATATGCTGAGGCATACCTTTTTGCCTTATACTATCAAAAACCCAACTTCGGCTCGGTATCATCTTCAATTATCCAAACGTCGGCCCGTATGTATTGCATCACCTAAGCCTAAAAGGTTTATAGTAATAGATATGGTGGTATCTCTGGGTTTATTATCATCGGACGGCTCAACCTCTCTATAGAGGTCAATTCCCCAGCACTGAGATGTGTAGGAAATACCTTGTCCTAGGTACTCATATTTCCTGGTCATATAATCATGCCTGAGTTCTGCACTCGCAGAAAAACCACCACCTAAATTGGCCTTTGCATCTATAATGATACACTTTGTATCCTGCCTATTATATTCCTCACCAATTGTTATTTCATCACCTCTATTATCAGCTATATTCAACGTTGTAGAGTGCTCATGTGTAGCATATGGTCGCAAGGGAACTCTACCAAAACTGTTTCTATGCTCTATGTAAAACCACGCCCATGGCATAAATTTTATTGTAGATTCCACAAACCCCCATTCCTTAGAGATATAACTATAGCTACGTTCTAACCCAAGCTCAACGATAGGAGCTCCTGTATTATCCCGTATGAAATTCACAATAGAAAGTTCCATATCATATTGCTTTTCCCAGCCATCTCCTGAAAACACCTCCGGAAATATATCTAAGGGGTCGTTCTCATCATAATTTCCCCCATACCTTGACTTATATGTCCACGATATCTCGGGTACTATCTGATGATACCACCCGGCAGATGCCCTTTTGCTATACAAGGCAGTAGACAAAGACACACCCCTTTCTCCCCAGTGCTCCTGATACATATCCTTTTCATATGTATCCCTCTCTGAAAAGATGGTATCCCTGTAGATCTCTTTTAACCATGGTCGTATGGTAATGTATGGCTCAAGGGATTTAGGCAGGGAAAACTCAATAATATCATCATCCTTTACCCCCTCAATCCATTTCTTGGTATAGAACCTAGTGCTACTCAAATCCGCAGAACACCTCAAAGGAGTAAATGGTATGTCCTTTTGCCCCATCCTTGCCTTAAGTTTCGGTAACTGCTGAATGGTCTTATCATCACCTCTTACCATAAGGTCCTGTTTCCATTGCCCAGATATTCCAACTGAGAAGCCACTATCTGATGATGTCCATTCCATACGCGAGATGAGTTCTTCTTCATCACCAGTAGCCCCCCATATATCATCTCCGGCATACAATGTGCCTATATCATCGAAATAATCCTCATCACTTACAAGATTGATATCCCACGAGAGATTACCCCCATCATGCTTTGCCTTTAAAAACCAGCGATCATCAGGGATCTCATCAAGGACACCCCCTTCCATTTTCTCACCACCTAGTCTATCGTGTATGGATTCAACATAGATTTCCCCTTTTGTTGTATAGCTCGGCCTATATCGAAATTGCCCACCCATAAGCAGACCCCTTTTGGAAAGATATGCAGGGGTGATGGTAATATCTGTCCACCTAGACGTAGCCAGATATATGGGCTGCCTCAACTGATATCCTGTATCAGTTGAGTGCCCCATGGAAGGAAAGAGCAGACCAGACTGACGCTTCAGCTTTGCAGGATATAGCAAATAGGGCACGTAGAGCACTGGTATGTCATGCATCCTAAACCTGGCATGGGTTGCATCTCCATAACCTTCTATGGGTATCTTCATCCTGCTGGCCTTGATAGACCATGCAGGAGTCCTCCCAAGGCAAGGTGTGTACACAATATCCTCCCCCGTATACAGATCATTTCCATAGCGGGTGATACTACTACCTATAATCCTTATGGGCTCTTTGTATATAAGCACAGACCCATCCTCTATATGAACATCTTTCCTTATAACATTGTAATAAAGGGTGGAGGCCTTTATCTCCCCTGTTTTCTCCTTTAGGTAGCAACTACCTGTTGCCCATATATCACCATTTGCTACATCATAGACCACAAAATTCGCCTCTAGGCTCACATCTTCTCCGGTAATAACAACATTTCCCTGGGCTTCAATTATACCCTCTGATCTTTCTACCCTGTCGGCCTCCACATCAAGTGTTATACAAAAGGCATAACAAGGCAGCCCTATAATCACTATAAGAAGTGTGATCAACCTTGCCATATTACCCTGTCTCTTACCTCGGCTATGCTATAGAAAGAGCCTGTTATTACAATATCCTCTCCTGCTCTCAGTGCTGTATCAAAGGCTTGCCTTATACTATTAAATCTATAGTATCCATCCAGACCTATAAACCCAGACATATGATGTCCCTGCCACGACCGCTTTGATCCTACAGGGGCCATATATATCTTAGTGCACGCATCTCTTAATAACCTGGCCATTTTTATATAGTCCTTATCTTTAAGTATGCCCAGGACCCCTACCCCTCTAAACCCTATTTTAGATAGATATTTAACAAGAGATACCATAGATGCGGGGTTATGTGCCACATCAAGTATAATTCGTCTGGGGAGAATGCCCACAGACTCTATCCTTCCCGGCAAGAAGGCGGTATTTACAGCATAACACAGCTCACCACTACTCAATCTTACACCTAAAATCTCAGCAGCCTTTAGGGCAAGGGCAGCGTTAATGCCCTGGTGGTGGCCATCTATCCCTGTATTATATAGTACGGGGGCATCTACCTCACATAGGTATGCACCTATGCTACAGGCATACCCTTTTATGACATGAAAGGCCTTATTTTCTGCACTGATAACCAAGGGTATCTTTGGTCTGGCTATAGCTACCTTTTCTCTTGCTATAGCATCTATGGTATTTCCGAGATAATCTGTATGATCTATCGAGACATCCGTTATGATAGAAACCTGAGGCTCTATTGCATTTGCAGCATCAAGCCTTCCACCCAGACCTATCTCAAATATGCCTGCATCAATCTTGTGTCGTGCAAAGAGTACGCAAGCAATGGCCACACACCATTCAAAATATGTAAGGTGGACATCTTTGAGAAGGGATTCCATTTCATGCTCAAGATCAACAATCTCCTGATCTTGTACACATCTGCTATTTAATCTGAATCTCTCCACATACCTGGTTACATGCGGAGATAGATTTGTGCCTACAGATAGCCCCGATGTCACTAGCATCCGCTCTAAAAATATGCATGTAGAGCCCTTACCATTTGTACCTGCAACAAGGACAGTCTTATACGACCTTTCAGGATGGCCCAGGCGCTCAAGCGCACATCTTATCCGATCAAGACCTAAGGCCCACTCCTCCCGATCAGTGCCTTTTAAAACCATCTCAAAAGGTATGCCAGTGTGTCCCGTAATTGGTGACGATCTACTATATTATCCAAGAACCCCTGTGATAAGAGCATCTCTGCACTCTGGAAATTAGGAGGAGGCTTATGATTAATAGTGTTCTCTACAACCCTGGGCCCAGCAAAGCCAATATTTGAACCTGGTTCTGCCAGCATAATGTCTGCTAAAGCCGCAAAACTCGCAGTCACACCACCTAGTGTGGGATCTGAAAACACCGTGATCATAGGGACATCCGCGGTAAGGTTTCTCGCCTGTGCTGTTCGTAACATCTGCATCAAACCCCATATACCTTCCTGGATCCTTACACCCCCGGATGCACAAAACATAATAAGTGGATGGTCCATCCTCTTTGCATGCTTCATTAGATTGATTACAGCTTGAGCAACACTCACTCCCATAGATCCGCCCTTAAAGGCAAAGTCCATAATACCTATCACACAAGATAACCCTTCTATACAGGCCATACCCCCCTTGATGGCATCATCTGTCCTGTATGAACCGCCCCTAATGTCTTTATCCAAATCAGCCACGAATACAGGTAACAGGGCAAAGCTATCTTTATCACATGTGATTGCTATCCGCCTATTAGCATTCAGTCTGAAATGATAATTGCAATGCGGACACACCCATAGATTTTCTTCCAATTTCTTAGTAATAATTATCTCTTTACAGGAAGGACACTCTGTCCATCTTCCATTCTTCTTTGCTATATCTAATACATCTTTCAAAGGTCAAAGGCCTCCCCACCTTTAATATACTCCATCTTTTTGGGCAGATTTGCTACAATCTCTTCAAGAAACCTTGGCTTTATATGGTATAAAATAACCCGCGTGCCTTTAGGTATATTCTCGTCTAAACTCTTCCATACCATACTCGGGGTAAGGTGCTTCGATATGACTGCAGTATCAAGCATCCTATCAGGAAAGGATGCCTCAACAAAAAAGACCTTAAGTTTTGCTCCCAGGGATTTTACTACATCAAACAATCCTTTTGTATATCCAGTATCACCACTAAACAATACGTATCTATCATCTTCATTCAATAAAAAACCCAGGGAGCCCATCATATGATCTACCGGAATAGGTGTTATGGATATATTACCAATATAGAAATCCTTTAGGGGAAGCTCCTTAAATCTGATTAGGGAGTCGCCCTTTAGTTCCAGTTGTCTTATATCAGGCCATATCAAGCCATTAAATATATTCACTTCCAAGACATCAATAGTGGTAGAACTTCCCCATATATTTATACCCTTATTCTTATTAGTAAATACACTATCCGCAATAAAAGGTAGTTCTTTTATATGGTCTATATGTGAATGGGTTATTAAGATATCATCTATCTTTGAAAGACGTTCATCAGGCAGCACTGATGCGGCAGAACCAGCATCAATAAGAAGTGTATCATTCACCAAGATACTAGTGGTATTAAAACCCTTGGCTATAGATCCACTACATCCTAGTATCTCTATCTTCATACAAACTCCATAGCTCTTTCAGTAATAACGAATGATGGAAATATGTGCCATTTCTCTCTAAAATATATTCAACTCATGAGGTAATCGTGATGCTAAAATTTTTTGCCTCTCAATTACCTCAAATTTACTTATGATTTATTTTTGTACTTGGTATTCTCACATAAATCAACAAAAC
>CAZVAH010000004.1:7178-11659 GCA_964625035.1 uncultured Bacteriovoracaceae bacterium
ATAGAGTATTTTTAGCTTGTTAGCATCTGAAATAGATAGATGTCAAGCCAGTTTTTAGCTCAACCCCAGCCTAACATAGAGGAACCACCTACATAGGATAACCGAGCTCATTTGAATTTACCATTTTTGACTTCTATAACGTATTTTACCGAATTTATTCTCTCTCACTCCACAATCCCTTTTAGACTAAACTCTACTATCATAAATGCAGAAACCTTATCTCTTGGGTTTAAAAACAATGGTTCCCTTAGCATTCTTTTCTACTGTTTTTCTGTTAAGCAATATGGGGTTATACTCTCCTATAAGCCATTTCCCCGTCTGATCTTTGTAATGGCGACTCATAAAATTCCCCGAGTTGCCGGGAGGTTCGATAAAAACCCAGTTCGATGGATTAGAGTAGTCGATAATCATCCGTAGTGCAGGCCCATGATTGACGACCATCTCCCCATCCATAGGATATCCCGCAGCACTAACAGTTGTGTGAGTACCACCAATAGGATAGGGGCCATCATTAAGAAATTTACCTAATATACCTACTTCTTTGCCTATGGGATGATAAAAGATAATCGGCTTTATCTTTCCCCACTGCCAACCATGTATATCCTCGCCATATTTTCCTCTAAGATAATCCACGGATTCTTTAAAAGCCTTTTGATAAAGATCATCCAGAGTCTCCACCTCTGGGGTTGTGATATTATCCACCCATAATGATTTACCTCTTCCAATGATCCCATAGATGGAATTAATGGCAACATAATAATAATGAATAAATGTGTTAAAGCGTTCTTGACCCATTTCATCGAAATAAATCAATCTAAGTAGATTTTGAAAGCAAATGTAGAAGATGGAAGCAGGTGAGCTCTCTGCTGTGGCTACATAATCCCAGTTGCGGAGTTCTTCTAAAGCCCCGGCGTAATAAGGGGAGAGGCTAGCTTTGTCAAGGGCTTGAATCATTGAAGGTAGTATCCTTCTGGCAGTCAAAGATGTGACGTCTGTCTGCATTTTTACCATATATTCAAAATCGATCTTGTTTTCACCTTCTTCTATCATCTCGACAATCCTTAAAAACCGGTCTGACACCGCCCAAAAGCTAGATATGTAATAGGGGTAATTCTTGCCTGCTATTCTATTATTGGCAGCAGCAACAAAGCCTGATTCAGGGTTTACAGAGTATGGTAGCTCTTCAGGAGGGACATATCCCTTCCAATCGTATTTTTCATCCCATCCAGGTAGAGGACGCATGCCGTCAAAACCCTTTCGAATGGGGATGACCATTCCCGCCCACATGGCAATATTTCCATCAGCATCGGCGTATACAAAGGTAGAACCAGGACAGGCCATCATCCGGGCAGCCTTGCCAAATTCCCTCCAATTCTTAGCCTTCATAATGTGGTAAAATGCCTCCGCTCCCCCTTTGTCATACATTGTCCAACAAAGTGCCACCGCCTCGTTTTGTCTAGATGGAATGGACAGATCAGCCACATCGCTTATGACAGGGCCATGGTGGGTCATCCATATCTCAATTTCAACCGGATCTGCCCCCTTTACCTTTATAATCTCCTTCTTTATCTTCATATCCCTCCATTTGCCCTCATAGAGGTACTGATGAGGGTTTTCCGGTCTTAGCTTTTCTACATAGAAGTCAGAAGGATCTTCAGAGGCGGTGGGAAGTCCCCAGGCGAAAAAATCGGTATGACCTTCTACAACCAAGGGCGTTCCAGGGATAGAGCCGCCGTGGACAGTAAACTCCGGGGTACACATATGTACCTGGTAGTAAGAATTGGGTATTTCAAGGGCCATATGAGAATCATCCGCCAAAATCGGCCTTCCGCTAGCCGTTTTCTTACCAGAAATAGCCCAAGAATTGCTGGCCATAAGATGGTAGGCGGGGAGAAGACCGGCGAGATTACTTACGTGCGAAAAGAGAGTTTTATCAAAAAGCTCTGGGCAGAAGACAAAATCAGGATATATATACCCTGAATCCTTAGGATAGTAGCCAAACACTTCGTTAAGCTTTGCTTCTGATATATCTTTTGCCATTTTGGCCCTTAAAATCTCTATATCCATAGAGCAGTTCAAGGCATATGCCATAATCATATTCATTGCAGCAGTATCCTCTGCTTTCCATGGCTCCATCTTATACCCTAAAAGGAGAAATTCTATCGGGAGCTTGTCCCTGGTATTTTCAAGGTAGAAATTGACTCCTTCAGTGTAAGCACTCACTACTGGCTTCATCTCAGGTGGCACATCCTCCCAATACTCTGATGCGCTTTTTGGGGCAAAGATAGTCCTCAAAAATCTGTCATCTTCAATAGTATCCTTACCAAAAACCTCAGATAGACGCCCGTAAGCAGCACGGCGCATAATGTCCATCTGCCAGAGCCTGTCCTGGGCCTGGCAGTAGCCTAAGGTAAAAAAGACGTCATGCTCATTTTCGGCAAAGATATGGGGGACGCCATAGATGTCCCGCATTACCGTCACGTGGGAGTATACCTTGTCAGTGATTATCTCTCCGGAAATCTCAGGGAGTGTAGCTCTGAGCATTCCATAGATAAAAATAACGGCCAGAATTGTCACAACGACCAAGATACCAATGGTGATCTTTAATATTTTCATAAACCATCCATGCCCTGTGACGGCCATCCGCCAAAGACGGAAACGATGAAAAAGTATCCAGAATCCAGGAGTAAGAATGCTTCCGATTGGATTATTACATATATCCTAACTTCTAAACTCTGAATTCTGACTCCTGACTTCTTTTTTCATACAAAATTCCTATCAGTTTTAGTCTATCTCAAAAAGGTAACTGCCAAATTTTGTTACCCTAACTTTTGATCCTGGAAAAACCACTGCAGTCATAGTCGGTTCCTCTATTATAGCCGGAGCAGAAATTATGTTACCTGCACCAAGACTATCTCCTCTATAGATAGGCGTTTCAACCATTCCCCCTAAGTCTCTAAAATAGGCATATCGGTTGCCTTTAAGGGCTGCTGATACATCCTCATCCCCTGATGGCGCTTCTTTTATTTTTGGTTTTGGTATCTCCCCTATTGCCTTTGCCCTCCAGAAAATGCATTCAATATACTGTCCAGGTTCTTTAATGGCAAAGACTTTCTCATGGACATTGTGAAAGTCATCAATTAACTGGGCCAACTCTTCGCCATCGCTGATCCGTCTTCCCATGAGGGGAACCGAAATTTCCCAAACCTGATAAGGGTACCTCGCCTCAACGTAGAATTCAATTCTCCTGTACTTGGGTGCTACACCTGCCCTATCCAGGAATGCTTCATATCAAAACCTGCGATTTCAATAGCTATCAACAAAGAATCCTGCAGCAATTTGCAAGGTATTATCAACTTAAACTCTATCCTATGGCCAGTTTCACCTTTATATCTAATTTATATCTAAGATTGCAATTTCATATATTGCATGGTCCCGTCCTGAATGACGGCAACCTTTGCACCGCTGGGATAATCATCCTCAAGGATAGCCAGAACCTCAGGCCAGGTCTTGACGATGGTTGCATCATCTATATGGCAGACCAAGTCAAGGCTTGTCCTGTCCGGGTAAGGAGCCATAACAATCAACCTTTTCATCATTAAAGAGACGAAGCCCGGGCTTTTAGCGCTATAGTGTCGTCCACCATAATCACTCCCCCAGGCGCGCATGACATAATGAGGGACCTGCCCCTCTGGCGCATCGCAAATCAAGACAGCCGTGCCTACACCCCCTGGCTTCAAAGTCATCAGAGATAGAAGGAGGGCGATGGCCGACTCACTTGCCTTTCCATAGGCATTGCACACGGCGATATCATACCCGGTTGCATAGGGAATCCCATAGTGATCTTTACCTTCCTCGCCTCCAGCGTCATGGGTCGCCTTGAAGTCTCCAGTATAAAGATTGGTGATCTCTCCCCTGCGGTTTATCAGACAATCCACCTTAAAGTTCAGCCCTACCGCATCCCCGGCAGCATCACATTCGGCCCGCATGATATTATTATCAAAATTACCTAATCCTGTACGGCTTGGATCCCTGTATAATTGATTATGAAACTGATTGACTGACTCTATACCAGCAACACCTGGAAGGATGATCTTAGCACCCCCCCCAAACCCTACGTGTACATGGGCAGTGATACACCCGATGCCGATCTTCAGATCACAGTTCATAACCTCTCGATTTATCCAGAGCTCAACCCCTGTGGGTGTCCTTCCTGCCCATACAGTGTTCTGGAAGGCATCATGGTTAAAAACAGCATAATTTTCCACGATTTCATCTCCCAATTTTTTACGGGCATTAATCATATCATACGCCCCGTGACTACCTATAGCACAAATAAACCGAATCTGATCTCTTTCCATGCCTGATCTATGAAGGGCATCAAGGACATACGGGGCAACATCTTTCACCGGTGTCGGCCGCGTCATATCATCAAAGATAATAACAGCCTGTTTCTTTCCTCTTGCCAATTCTTCAAGGCC
>CAZVAH010000004.1:11759-15978 GCA_964625035.1 uncultured Bacteriovoracaceae bacterium
TATCATCAAAGATAATAACAGCCTGTTTCTTTCCTCTTGCCAATTCTTCAAGGCCGGGCCCTTTGATAGGATGATCTATCTTTTCTCTGATCTGCTCAGGAGTTAGGCCAAGTTTATCAAATCCGGGAGAGGTCAAATTATCTACCTCCCACCTATCAGGAAAGGTCACCTCCCTTTCCTCATTCTCAAACCAGAGCCTTGATGGAATTGACACCCTTTTCATAAAATACCTCCTTGAATAACCTCCTGTGTCCTAAGGAACTGTCTTTTCATACCTTTACCATCTGTTTACCTATATCATAGGCCTTTAGATTTATGTCCAATTTATCCTCGGGTATGCTTCTTGAGATCACTCCTTTAAAACCTTCCCTGTCCATAGGAAGTACACCAACACCAGAAAGCGCCCCCAGCATAATAATATTTCCTAAAATGGGGTTGCCCAACCTTAGGCCTTCATCCGTTGCATCGATAAACCATACATCTGATGCCAACTCCTTGGCCGATTTTTTGATCTCCTCCATTGAGGGGTAATCTATTTCTCCAGCAATAACACCTACTGGAGAAATCGCACGGGTATTGCTTAATATCTTGACCTTAGGATTACCATAGTCCTTCAAGACCCTAATTGCCTCTATAGGCTCTAAGGCAACTACCACATCGGCCCTACCCTTAGGTATCTGAGGACTCCAATTAAAACTCTTTGAGACCCTTAAGTGGCTCATCACAGACCCTCCTCTCTGAGAAGCACCAAAGGTCTCCCCTATTGTCACACGATATCCTTTTTCCACGAGCATATTTGCCAGTACCCTGGATGCCATGACGTTTCCCTGACCACCTACACCAGTAATGATTATATTATACGGATCCTTTGATAATTGTATATCTGTCATAAGTCTATGCCGCCTCCTTTCTCTTTATAGCCCCTGCAGGGCATATATCTGTACAAACACCGCAGCCTGCACATATAACATCATCAATCTTAATGACCTTTTTTTCTTTGTCCCAGACAAGACCGGGGCAGCGGAATATACGGGTGCAGACCCTATTACACCCGCAATTCTCACCAAGACATACCTCTTCATCAATTGCCATCTCATATTTCTTTTTGCCCTTCTTCTCGGGACTCAAGGCGCATATCTGTCTAAGTATAAGGACCTTCACCCCTTGTTTATCCTCTATTAACTGATTTATGGTCTTTTGAGTCTCCTCTAGATCAAACGGGTCTCTCACCTCTACCCTTGCACCGAGAGCCCTGCATACCTCCGCAATATCTATGCTGGGCACCTCATCGCCTAAAGCATTTACTTTCAGACCTGGGTGGGGTTGAAACCCTGTCATGGCAGTGCCACTATTATCCAATATTACCATGGTAAAGTTTGAACTGTGGTGTACAGCATTAACAAGGGCTGGTATACCTGTATGAAAAAATGTGGAGTCTCCACAAACCGACAGTATTGGTTGATCAAAACCAAACCCACCCAGCTTCCCAAAACCACTGGCAATGCCAGTCCCGGAGCCCATTGAATGTGAGGTCTTCAAGGAAGAAAAACCACATGGCAATATGGCCAGTGTATAACATCCAATATCTCCGCAGACAAAACCTTTACGGCCATCTAGCTCAAGTGCATTATGAATATTACAAAACGATGCCCTGTGCGGACACCCGGGGCAGAAGGTCAACTCTCTAGATGGTGCCCCGCTCGTGGCTACCTCCTGAGCCTTATTTGCATACTCATCAGACATGGGCTTATAGTCAATACCTATGACTTGGGCCAAGGCATTAACTATAATATCAGGGTTTAGCTCTCCTACCATGGGGATGGTCCCATCATTCTTGCCATAAAATGTCTTTATCCCGATCTCGGAGGCCATCTCAGATGCAAGTACCTTTATATTCTCTTCCAAAAACGGCAGAACCTCTTCCACTGTCAGGATTTTATCTGTCTTCGACAAATATTTTTTAAGCAGTTTAGGTGGTAGTGGCCATGTGGTCCCTAACTTTAATAGACCCACCCGATCTTTAAGACCAAGTATACTAATGGCCTCTCTGCTGTAAAGGGTACAGGCGCTGCTTGTAATGATCAAAAGCTCTGGGCTATCCGGACCATCATATGTATTAAAAGGACAGTCCTCAAAAATCTCTCTGGCCTTGTTTAGCTTTTCATGCTGCTGGGCATGCCTGTAATCTACAGGGGCACTTATCATTATGCCCTCCATAGGATCAAGTATAAACCCGTCATACTTAAACTCAGCATGTACATCGGAGACAGGAAGCTTACCAAACACTACATTTCCGCTGGCATGAGACATGCGGGTTACGCTGCGAAGCATTACGATCTGCCTGAGCTCCTCAGAGAGTTCAAATGCCCACTTGATCATATCCTTGGCCTCTTGAAAGTCTCCTGGCTCAAGAAGAGGTATCTCGACTAACCTGGCAAAATATCGAGACTCGCCCTCATTAACACTGGACAACGCCCCTGGGTCATCACATGGAATCAACACCATCCCTGCCCGGGTACCAGAACCAGCCAAGTGTAACAAAAAGTCAGAGGCCACATTCACGCCATTTTGTTTCATAGCACACAATGATCTAAGGCCGGCAAAGGACCCTGCTGCAGCCACCTCCATGGCCACCTTTTCATTTACCGACCACTCTACATATATATCCATCTCCTTGCCAACCTTGGAGAGACTTTCTATAATCTCCGAAGAAGGGGTGCCTGGGTATCCAGCTGCAACCTTTACTCCAGCCTCCAATGCCCCGCGGACAATCGATTCATTCCCCATAAGCAAATACCTGGCTCCTTCATTGGTATCTATCAAATATGACATCTTTTCCTCCATATCTTATGCAATTATATTTTTTACTGTTTCAGGATTTAGTCTGAGATAGGATCTTTTGTCTTCTTGGCTTGTATTTATTAGACCATCCTTTTCTGCCTTTATTAAAGCCCTCTTCTTCTTGTTATTCGCAGCCCACATAAGATGTTCCAGATTCTCTTCAGGTAGATCATCAAGGACTAAAACCCCTTGTTTTTCAGCTTCATCCACAATATCTTGTCCCCTCTTTGTCCTTACAATAATAGTATTCATATCAGGGCGACCTTCCAGGACCCCTACCGATACATCAGAGAATTCAGAGGTCATATCTATGCAATAGCTACAGGTATCAGGCACCAGTTTTCTTATCTCATCCAAAGGTATCTCTTGCTTCCCATCTGTAGTATATATCTCCATTATCTCTGCAGGCGGGGGGGGGATGTCAACCTTTGTGACCTTGTTCGCATCTATTCGCTTTGAGATAAAGGCGTCAAACGCCCTTAAATCAAGGGCCCATGTGCAAAACAAACCCACCACAAGACCAACAGGATCAGTAAAATCATCTATCCTAGTAGGATTGGATCGCATCTTGGCTATGGCAAGTCCCTGACATGGGGTGGATACCACGCCTATCCGGTTATATCCTTCCTTGATGGCCTGATTAAGTCCGGAAAGTGTTGGAGCTGCTGTATACTTGGAAGAAGAGCATTTTAAGACGTCCTCAGGACTTGTTACCAGACACGGGACAGGAAGCAACCCATCCCTATCTGTGAGCACTGCCGCATCGATATATCCCTTGTACAGGGCAAAACTCATCAGTGCAGATACAGTCCCACCTGCCTGAAAAGAGCCAGTGCTAACTTGGCTACCTGCCCTGGATATCTTTACTGAACCATGGAATCCCAGAGGATCCCCATCATACGGCCTGTCAAAAAATCTCTTTGATAAGTCTTCAAGATCCACCTCGGTCTTTGGACAATATGCCCAACATCTGCCCTCGGTGAGTGTGCAGGGAAACAACATTGCAGTCTTGCCCCTGTAGGACCTGAAATATGGACATAGATAGGTACACGCCCCACATCCAATACATAGATCCTTTTTAACTACATCTTCTAGCAATTCATTGGGCCCAAAAATTCTCATATCTAAACCTCCTGGTTTCATAAATTACCTGAAAAACTTTCTTTATATAAACTCCCATGGCTTCTTCGGCCATCCGCTAGAGGCGGAAAACATAAAAAGATTGTTTTTTTTATGAATAACACTGTTCACTATTTACTATTCACTTTTCCATGTAAAACCCGTATAAGCGATCCACGCTCACAACGAAGAATGAAAATATATGTTATCTTCTCTCTAACTCTATCTAAATCGTGAGGTAAAAAGTGAAGCTAAAACT
>CAZVAH010000005.1:0-15744 GCA_964625035.1 uncultured Bacteriovoracaceae bacterium
CCAAATGGTTTGGTGCTGACAGGTTCTGGAGATTTAAGTATTAAGGGAGAGGGAACAAAGTTTATAGTAACTCTCCCAGTAGACCAGCAAGATATAAAGGAAGATGGGCTATGAGCGAATAACACTTCGCAGGCCACCATCTTATTAAGGGATGCTATTATGTCAAAGATTCTCGTTATTGATGATGACAGTTCTATTTGTGAAACACTTGATCTCTATCTGAGCGAAGAAGGATATGAGGTATATACCGCTCTGACCGGTACAAACGGTTTAGAAAGGTTTGTTGTAGCCTCGCCGGATGTGGTCATACTTGACATCAGGCTTCCCGATGTAGACGGTTTCACCATCCTTGAAGATTTGATAAAAGAGAATGAGAACGTAAAGGTGATAATGATTACCGCCCACCATGATATGGAATCCACTATCAAGGCCATGAAGGAAGGTGCCTTCGACTATATTCATAAGCCTGTAGATATTGATGAACTCGATATAGCAATCAAGAAGGCGATAAACACCCTGGAGATGGAAAAGAAGATAGATGGGCTCCTCATGGAACCCTCGCGTGATTTCAAGGTGGGGGATATCATTGGTGCCGGCACAGAGATGAGAGAGATATTCAAGACGATAGGAATCGTTTCTCAAAGCAGGACAACGGTGCTTATCGAGGGTGAGAGCGGAACAGGCAAAGAATTAATTGCCAAGGTTATTCATAACAACACCGCAAGAAACGAGCCCTATATTGCAGTTAACTGTTCTGCCATTGTAGAGACATTGCTTGAATCGGAACTCTTCGGTCATGAGAAGGGTTCATTTACCGGTGCAATCAGCAGAAAACTGGGTAAGTTCGAACTTGCCCGCTACGGCACTGTCTTCTTAGACGAGATCAGTGAGATGTCCATAAACCTTCAGGCCAAGCTCCTGAGGGTACTTCAGGAGATGGAGTTTGAAAGGGTTGGTGGCAAAGACAAGGTAAAGGTGAATGCACGCATCATTGCCGCAACAAACAAGGATCTCAAGACCATGGTAAGGGAAGGTAATTTCAGGGATGACCTTTTTTACCGCCTGAATATCGTATCCATAAAGATACCTCCATTAAGACAGAGAAGGGAAGATATCAAACCCCTTATCGATTATCTCCTGACCAAGATAAATATAGATCTCCACAAGCAAATAGCCGGGGTATCTGATGAGGTAATGGACATCTTTCTCAAATATAGCTGGCCTGGGAATATCAGAGAGTTGGAGAATCTGCTGGTCAGGGCTGCTGTGGTTGCCAAGGGACAAATTCTCGGAAGGGGGGACTTCCCGGAACTTCTCGAGATCGCCTACGACGAAGCTGCAAAAGGGAAGAATGGAGAGGACGCCTATATGGAATCCGGAAGGTTTCTAACCCTTGATGAGGTGGAGGAAAGACATATCAGAAAAGTCATAAGGGAAACCAATAAAAATAAGGGGGAGATCTGTGAAATCCTTGGGATCTCCCGACCCACCTTTGAAAGGAAATTAGAAAGGTATGGGATCCCCTTCGAGAAAGACTGACCAGTTGTTGATAGTTATGTCAGTAGTCCGTTGTTCCGCCATATTTGTGGCGGATCAATTGTATATATATTTCTTTAGAAACTAGATTAAACGCCAGCGACTCTATTGCTATGTGGGTGAATTAGCCAGTCTCTCCATTTCTTGCAACTGATCCGCCTAGCCTCGGAACGACTATCAACGGATATTACCCGGCTTGTTATACCTATCTGATCAAAAAATGTTTTTCTGATCACAAGACAGGCATGCCTATATCTCCCCGCAATTGAACATTTCATTCAATGCCACTAAACGTTTCTTTTAAAAATTCCGCCCTTTTTGATCCTTGACTGCTCAGTCTCGTGGGTGATGTGAAAAGAAAATTGTTTTATAATCAACGAGTTATGAATATTTTTCATAAATCTGTTCCGCTGGCGGCGGATGGCACGATTATTTCATTACTGTAAGACAAAAGTAAATGAGAAAAATCAATAAAGGAGGATATAGATCATGAAAAGGATATTTCAAACATTATTGATGACTCTCTTCGTTATATTGATAACCGCATCATTTGGTTATGCAGAATACCTCACTACTGATGCAGGAAATTTCCCCTACTTTCACCTCGGGTGCCTGATCATGGGTGGCCTGATTATCACCTCTTTAAAACACAGATATCCCAAGATATACCTCAGTGAGGCGGTTGGCTCCTTCGCACTCTACGCGATCCTTGTAGCCCTTTTCACCGCACCTGTCATAGACACCTTAAAAAGCCTAGTGAGCTGAGTGTTTAGGCAAGGTGAGATAAGTATGTGAGATAAGGAGGATAAATAATGATAATTGCACACAAAAGAAATCAAAATAAATTAGGCAACCTTCAGATATTCATGGTCAGTGCCTGGGGTTTTACTATCGTTATCTCCTCGCTTTTATTTCTCCTTGTTGGTCGCTGGTTTGACACCAAGTTTAATACAGAACCTCTCTTTATGGTAGGTTTATTGATTCTGGCCGTGTTCCTATGTATCGGAAGATTATACTGGGAGGTGTGCCAGAAAGGTAAAAGGTGCTAGTGTAACCACAACAAAAGGGGACGGATTATCTTTAGATATTGATAGTGGTAAAATTGTCGTTGCAAGATGATTATGCTCAGGCGAAGAAATTAATCTGTCCCCTTTCTATTCAGTATATGACAGCTCTTGTGCCTTCTTCAATTCTCTTATTTCTTCGATTCCTTTGGCACTGTATCTGTCCGCAACTATCATCCGGATAAGACCAACGCCCCTATCGCTTGGTGATACCACCATAATTTCGTTTGCCGAGGTCTTTTTATAATGGGATTTTGGCCCTACCAAGACTAGATCTCTTTCCCTTGAGCTGTACTCTGATTTAAGGCGCTTATCATTCAAGACATAGTAATTATCCAGGTTTCGGGCATATAATGAAAATGACCAATACATGTCAGTATCAGGTACGGTTAAATGTATGCGAAGCGGCTCTTTAGACACATCATAGACCATGTGCGAGAATAAGGAGTCAGGGTTTGCCATGGGGATTTCATCTATGCCTGCCACGTTAATGTCCCTATAGCATATAGTGTTCAGCTTACATCCCTCCTTGGTTAACATCCCTTTTTCGACCATACCCTCGACAAAACGTGGGGTGGCCCAAAGCGCGATAAAATGTATCACTACAGCCAAGATAAGTATTGCCAATATATCCTGTTTCCAGCCTTTCATCTGCATCCCTCCCTGATAATGCTTGGCAGATCAATACTATCAAGATTTTCAATTACTGAGGGATCAGGGTTATATAATCTCAGAGCGAGTATCAATTTCCCTTCCCCATCCCCCAGGGGGATCCAGTTTCCCTCCTGGGGCTTCGAAGATAGTTTGACTATCCATCGGCCATCTTTATCACGGACAATGTTGGTTTTGGAATAAGAGTATCGTTTCCGATCATTAGGAATAAAGTGAAAGTCTTTGTAGACAGTAACACTCCACCAGCGCGCGCCAGGATCCTCCCCCTCAAGCCTGTAGTTGCACTCGCAATCGAGCGGCTGGCCCTTAGAATCATTAAACGCAATATAATAAACCACCTCGGATGGATCGAGCGCTAATGTTCCAAACAGGGCTACTTTTGCCCTGGTATACGGCCCGGCTTCTGCACTCCCGGTGTCCAGATTGGTTTCCCATGGGGCATTCCTTAATTTTCCCCATGGACCCTTTTCCTGTATATATATTGCTGCAACCAAAGAACCCAGCCCAAGAGTAAAAGCAACTATAATGATTAATAGCCCCTTCCCAATGTATTTAAATACACGTTTCATGATTTTCCTCCTTAATCAAGGGACAGGAATCTTTCTTCTTTGATATCATGTATGATCAAAAGATAGTTGTGTGTCAAGATGTTGATTGATTTTGATTCATCTGAAAAGAGGCCAAGAGCTAATCTCTTACTATCGTTTAATATTACCCCCTTTTAATATAAAGTTTTTTCACATATCTTTCGAATAAAGATACGAAGAGTATTACAGGAAAGGAGAAAATTCGATGGAAAGGGTATATTTTATTACTGGTGTAACCGGGTTCCTGGGCGCGGAGATATTGAGTCTGTTAGCCATTGATCATGCAAATCGATTCTATTGTTTAATCCGGGCAAATAAAGACAAAAATCCTCAACAAAGACTTGATGGAACTCTTTCTGAAATCGGTTTCAGCGGAGATGATCGCATTAATGTTGTAGAAGGGGATATTGGTGCTGAGAAATTAGGTATTAATGAAGATGATTATAAACATCTAACCAAAGAAATTACCCATATTATACATAGTGCGGCTAATGTCAAGTTTAACCAGCCAATTGAAAAAATGCGCAAAATTAATGTAGAAGGTACAAGATATGTATTAGAGCTTGCTAAGGATTGTCAGAGGGATAATCCTTCTTTTTCTCACTTAAACTATATTGGTACGGCCTTTGTCGCAGGAAAGAGAAAAGGTATAGTTGGCGAAGATGATCTTACAGATAAGTTCGGATTCAAAAATACCTATGAACAAACAAAGTACGAGGCTGAAAAGCTGGTGCGCTCATACAGAGATGAAGGCCTGCCTGTTATGATTTTCCGGCCATCGATTGTGGCGGGGGTCTCAGAGAGAGGGAAAGCAAAGCCAAGAAATGTTCTGTATCCGATGCTGGAGCTTCTTAGCAGACTTTCCCTGTCCTGGACTCCAGTGAATAGAAAAACCAGACTCGATATGGTACCCGTGGATTTTGTAGCCAAGGCCTTCGTTTACATTTCCGCTGATGAGCGAAACATCGGCAAATCTTTTCACTTGGCAGCCGGCCCTGATGGAAATATAAAAATTATACGTTTCCTCGATTTGATCTCAACTGTATTTAACCAGCACACCCGTACTTTCCCACCCATACTCTGGAAATATATTGCTCGGCCCATTCTTAAAATTATCAAGCCTTCAATGTTTGTAAATAACCCCTTCCATGCATTCCAATCATATGCATGGGAATTGAGCCCCACCTATAGCGTAGAAGAGACCAGAAAAGCCCTGCAAGGTTCTGGTATCGAACTCCCTGATATGGAACGTTTTCTAACAACATGTATTAAGTATGCCAAAAAAACTGATTTTGGAAGGGAAATGCCTCAAGAATAGAACGTTTTTCCTGCTAGTATTAATAGTGTCAGGTCTTGCAATATGATAAAAATTTGATGCTTCCGTAAAAAGTCCCAACAACTTGTCATTTCGAGCAAAGCGAAGACAAAATATGGAATATGGGACCCACACGAAGTGTGGGGGGCTTAAGCGAAGTGAAGAATCTCGTGGAGCATAACTATATGATATTATTAGATTGCTTCGTCCGCCATGGCGGAACAATATGGGTATTATGCATATGTCTCTTTGTGTATCTTCAATCACTACATTGAAAATTCAAACTTTTAGGTTAATAAATCATCTGCTGACATTTATGCACGGTCTTAACATTATTGCTAGGATTTGAATCAGCTGCCATACCTGTAATCTGGATCTCTGCCTTGATCCCTGTGGATTTCTTTACAAGCACGGGGTGATCAACTACTTTTAACATCTGGATACGCCATGGATCGGTGGGATAAGGATTAAGAGTAGAAATGTTTTTTGTCACAGTTACAGGATGTCCAGCAAGAAGGTCATGATAGGTCACCTTAAGTATGGCCGTCGTTGAGCCCCCCCCTTTTTGTATATAGTTATTTGACACATCAACCATTATATCGGCTACATAGAATGCATCTACATCGCTCAGGTCATACTTGCAACGGGATGAGTGAATCGCATCTATTTTCAGATCAGTCATGGGTATTGGGATCTTAGGTATTGAGATCTTAGGTGCTGAGGCTGGTTTCTGCAATTTTTTCATGTCCGCACTTTGAGGCAGTATCTTTTGTTCTGCAAATGCAAATGACTGGGAGCAGATTACAGCTGTAGAAATAGTTATTAGACCAACTAACGTTAAAATCCTTCTTGTTCTTTCCATCTTTATTCTCCCTTTTTAATTATGCTCTTATTACCGCCTTAACAAAAATGCTTCCATCACTCTATTCTATTTGTCATCACCCCCTTCCCTGGTTTGTTTAATTAGTGAAACCAGTTACAGTAAATTCTTGACAAGCCATGCTATTCCCTTATTGGATTTTCCAGCCAGCTTCGTGAAATTTATTATAGCACAAAGTTGAAGTCTTTTTAATATTAACAAGAGGCAAAAGGCCTTGTTAAAAGATTTCTTGGCTTCATGTCCAAAATCAACTACTATCGGCTAAAGCCGATAGCTTGAGGGCCAAAGGCACAAAGTGATAACCATAAAATTAGCAAGGCTCTATAAGCTGCCCATAAGTGCAGGGCTAATGCTGAGGAGTTTTCTTAAGATATTGTTCTATTCAGGTCTTTACTTTGAACCTCAGTGCCTTTGTAACTGAATGGTTACATCCATGCCTAATATTTGACTCTTCTAGTCCAAAGGAGTACTTATCTGATGTGATATCTTTTAAAGTCTTATTAGTAATCTTTACTATTGGAGGTTTCTCATGAAAAAAGATCTTCAAAACATCAAGGAAAAAGTGCTCGCTGATTTTGCCACGTATATCAATCCCATGAAGGTGCGTACCATGAAAAGTGCCGCCCTTGACATTGTTGAGGAAAAGCGTGATGGCGCTTCAGTCTGGGACATTACCGGTAAAAAATACATCGACTGCCAGACCGGATCCGGCATCATGAATGTTGGCCGACATAACCGTGAGATTGTCGAGGCACTGAAGAAGGCCCTGGATACCTATGATATTGGGGTCTTTTTGCTTTGTTCAAAACAGAATACTGACCTGGCAAAAAAACTTGCGGAGATCACCCCGGGTGATCTAAAGTGCACAATGTTTGGTGTTGGTGGCGGGGAGGCCAATGATGCTGCTATAAAGATTGCGCGGGGATTTACCATGAAAACCGAGATCATCTACGCTGATAAAGCCTATCACGGTCACACTGGTTTCGCGCTTTCTGCAATAGGACGTGATGAGTACAAGGAACCTTTTGAACCCCTCATACCAGGGTTCAAGATGGTCCCTTTCGGTGATGCAGATGCCATAGAAAAGGTTGTCACAGAGGATACTGCTGCAGTCATACTGGAGCCAATTCAGGGCGAAGGAGGGATCAACATCCCGCCTGACGATTATCTTAAGAAGGTGCGCACCATCTGCGACGAGCATGAGGTGCTTCTCATACTTGATGAGGTACAGACAGGTTTCGCACGCACCGGTAAAATGTTCGCATCCGAGCACTGGGGTGTGGTGCCGGATATAATGACAGTAGCAAAATCTTTAGGCGGTGGTCTCTACCCGATCTCAGCCACCATCTTTACCGAGGAAATTATGGACTTCTTTATCCCACACCCATTTATCCACCTCTCCACCTTTGGAGGTTCTGACCTTGGGTGTATTGTTGGACTCGAGACCATCAAGTTTATTGAGAAACACCACCTGGCAGACCACGCCGTAGAAATGGGCACACGCTTCCGAAAAGGCTTCGAGAGCTTCCTGGGATCCTACCCCGATCTTCTGCTTGAGGTAAGGCATAAAGGGCTCATGATGGGACTACAGTTTACCAATCAATCCATCGGGCCCAGGATGAGCAAAAAGCTCTCAGAACGAGGTGTAATCGCGATCTACACCGGCAACGATCCCAGCATCTGCCGTTTAATGCCACCGCTCATTATCACACCGAAAGAGGTGGATATTGTACTGAACGCCCTTGAAGACTCGATGAAGGAACTCTCTCAAGAGAGCGGCATTGGTAAAGAAGACTGAAACTTTTATGACACATACACTTAAATTTAATTGATGGAGGATCTCTATTATGGCTACAGAAAAAGAAATCCTTGGTGCACTGGCTGACTACCAGGTACAGTGCAACAACAATAAACGCCTGCGTAGAATGCAGAGGGACTGGTCAAGACTTCTCCACTTTGTCGCCGAGGATACCGGTGATGTCTTCACCATGAATGTAGTAAAAGGTGAAATCATCTCCAATGAGGCAGGCGCCAAGGGTACTCCGGACATTATAGTGACTACTCACAGCGAGAACCTGTGTGACATGTTCTGGGGCGACCTCAACCCGTCACAGAAGTATCTCGATGGAGAGATAAAGGTGAAGGCCAGTCAGGAAGACGTGGTACGGCTCGATGCCATCACCATGATCATATGGCCCGATGTATAAGGAGATAAACATATGACAACCCTGAGAAAGATACTGAAACTCCGCACAGTTGTATCTACTTCGGCAGGAATGGCGCTTGCTACATCGTGCTACCTTGCAGGCCTCCAGGTAGCAATCATGCTGGTGGGGGAGCTTGCCTGGATATCCATTCTTGTTGCAGGGCTATTCTGTCTACTCTCATCCATGTGTTTTTCCGAGCTTACTTCCCT
Organism: uncultured Bacteriovoracaceae bacterium; assembly: GCA_964625035.1. Classification (GTDB taxonomy): domain Bacteria; phylum Desulfobacterota; class Desulfomonilia; order UBA1062; family UBA1062; genus JAGGYK01. Next base: position 8,471 of record CAZVAH010000005.1, read on the forward strand.
CTACCCAACAGCGGCTGGGATCAAGCTCTTCATGCAAAATGCCTTTAACGAAAAGGCGGCGATTGCCATTGGCATGTTCTATGTCATCCTGGGGATCTCTATGGTAGGTGCAGAGAGCTTCCTCCTCTCCAGTGTACTCTCTGGGAGCTTTGGAATGGTAAGCCCGCATTTCGACAAGTTCTTCTGGATGATCATCTTTATACTCTTTGTGGGATATATCAACTACCGTGGAATATTCATCACGGGTCTAGTTCAGGATATCCTTACCTACTCGATGATCGGCTTTCTCATACTGGTCTCTTTCTACACATTCAACCTTAAGGGCATTGATATCACTACTGCCTTGCAGAGTTCTCAGTTTACCCTGGCAAACATCATAAAGGCAGCCGGCGTAGGGGTGTTCCTCTACGTGGGATTCGAGTGGGTGACCCCGCTGGCTGAAGAGACCACAGACTATCGTCTTATAGGCCGTGGTATGATGATTGCTATTGGGCTGCTCTCGATAACCTATGCGCTGTTCGTGGTAGCCATGTATATAGGGCTCACCAAGGAACAGCTTCAAAGCGGGACCCCCATTCCGCATATCCTCTTTGCGCAAAATCTCTTTGGCCCCACTGGCATGGTAATCTTTATTATAATGAGTATTCTTGCCTCGGTTACCTCTTTTAATGCCGGGCTTCTCAATACCTCACGATTCGCCTATGCCATGGCAAGAGACAACGTGCTGCCAAGGGTGTTCAGTAAATTACATCCTGACTATGCAACACCCTGGGTTTCCATTCTCGCATTGGTAATATTCGCAATTGCAATCAGCCTGCTCATTCTCCTCACCGGACAGTACCTCTTCATCATCCTCATGGCAGCGGCCCTGGAATGTATAATCTACGTGGTGATGGCCCTATGCGTGATAAGACTCAGAAAGAAGCACCCAGACAAAGAACGTTCTTTCAAGATCCCATTCGGAAAAATCATACCCATTCTCACCATCGTGATATTTGCCGGCCTGGCCATAGGAATCTTTACAGATGTGACCAAAGACTATATGGGTAATGTGCTCTTCTCCAACTACTGGGTTGCTCTCTTCATGGTGGCCTTTGCCATTTTCACTACCCTCTACACGCTCCTCGTGGTGCCTGTGTTCAAGAAAAAGGCGGCTGAGCGTGCAAAGACCCGCAAGCGACGACGACCCGGGCGAGAATAGAAGGTGCCAGACCTTGACGGGCTGTTACTCGAATCCTTTTTCGCTTGCCAAAAACGTTTTTTGATACATCTAAAAGATTTTGGGGCCAGATATTATCTGGACATCAAATCCTGGTATGCCTTCTGTATTTCCTTGAAGCGTTTTTCCGCCAGTTCTTTGAATTCATCACCCAGATAAAGCACCTTGTCAGGATGGTATTTCTTTGCAAGCCTTTTGTACGCGCTTGTTATCTCTTCTGAGGATGCATCCCTTGAGATGCCGAGCACTGTGTAGGGGTCCTTTGCTGTTGGCTCTTCTTTGAGCTGAGAATCTGAGTCCCCTTTTTCAGAGAATTCCTCGCCAGCCTTCCCCTCAAAGGCTTGAGTGCCTTCTTGATAAGGGCCTCTATTGCTGTATGCCTTCCTTTTAGGGGAGAAAAAATACCTCCACAGAAGGAACAAAATGACCAAGTCATCAATCCATCCCCAACCGATCATAAAATCGGGTAAGAGGTCATAGGGGCTTAGGGCATACACCAATGCTAAAAGTAATAACAAGTATTTCATTTGTTTTATCAAGTCTAGCCAGGTAACTCTATTTTGTCCACCGGGAATTTCCAGGATATGTTCCGTTTTAACAAAGCTCGAAGATTTAAGGCTGTAGAGACACAACGGGATGATATTTCGTTATTGCAATCAAGGGTGTTATAATCATCATATTGCCTTTTAAAGGACAGCCTGCACCCTTGACAAAAAGCGCCACCCCACACTATGGCGTAATTTTCTATATCGAAAGCGCAGATCAGCTTCAGAAGGCGGCTGAGAAAAACGGGAAGGCGGATTGGACCATGGATCTAGAGCTCAAGGATAACAAGGGAGAAATAGTCTCGCTTGTTAACGGAATATGGCAGTTGCGAAAGATCCCTAAGGGATCTAGCCCCAGGCTGTGATAAACGAACATCTCGATAGAAATAATAACTCTCTCTTCCATAAAAGATAGGGCAAGATAAGAATACGCCAAAGGCAGGTATGTTAATAATAGGTAATTAGTAACGTTTTGGCCCCAGATCGCATAGGTAATCAGCCACCATACTGAAGATATCTTTATGCCTTGTACTTACCAAAGTCTTCAGGTTTCATCTTTTCTAAGATTTCCTTGAGTTTGTCCTTATCCTTTCCAAAACCAAAGATGGCCTCTTTATCAACATTAGATGCAGACTCAATATGGCTTGCCTCATCAAGGACATGGGTTGCGACAAATATCTGGGCATCAGTCCTCAAAGCCAGTGCAATGGCATCAGATGGTCTTGCATCTATAGTAATGGTGCCTTGTCTATCAGTCTCTATGCTTACCACTGCATAGAATACATTATCCTTGAGATCTACAACCTCAATCTTTATAACCTTGCCGCCTAGTTGCTCTATAGCAATTTTAAGAAGATCATGCGTCATAGGCCTGGAAAAGGCCACCCCTTCCATAGCTGCTACTATGGCACTTGCCTCCATGATGCCTATCCAGATTGGCAATATTATTTTATTATCCTGGTCTCTCAATACCACAATAGGGGTGTTATTCGTAGGATCCAAGGCAATCCCAATTACTTTCATTTCTTCAAAGGTCTTATCCTTCATCGGCCCTCCTGCTTATATCTACAGACTAAGCACAAGAATCACATAAGTCAACACTCAAAATAGACTAGGCCTGTTTTGCTTAAGTTATTGGAGAGATAGAACATTGAGATGGCAATATAAAAGAAAAGCAAGATTATTTCCAATAATTTTTATCCTTAAAAGAGATCTGCTCTATTATTCCACTATCCCAATTGGGATAAATCCCCAACTCCTGTCTCAGGTGGGTTATCAAGTCTTCCATCTCCCAATAGATCTGGTCTAGATGGATGCCTTTATCCCAAAGCCATCTTTGAATCTGAAGTACAAGGGGAGGCATAATGTCATTATCCTCCATGGTTTGAAGGAAATTTATTGTATCTTCTTTTTGTACATCTAAGACCTTGCATCCTTTTGATAGCCCAATGACCCTGTCTGCAATACCAAGAAAATCATCAAGATTATGGGTAACTACTACCACAGAGGTGTCTTTAAGAGATGATATAATATTTATCAACTCATGTCTCCCCGGGGCATCTAGCCCTGCTGTAGGTTCATCCAATATGAGAAATTCTGGAGACATTATAATTACTGATGCGAGAGCGAGCTTTCTCTTCTCTCCTGAACTTAGATTAAACGGGGAGACCCTTTTTATCATATCTATATCCATAACAAAGCTGGCAAGAAGGTCTTCTACCATAGATCCAATCTTGTCCTCATCTAAGTCAAAAAAGTTCTTTATCCCAAAGATGATCTCCTCATATGCACTCTCTTGAAAGAATTGATGCTCTGGAAATTGAAACAATAGACCTGTGCGTCTCCTTATAGTGGACAGCTGTTTTTTCTTGGAAAGAGCCCCTACACTTATGCCATCAAATAAGATGTCACCTTTTACAGGAAGGATAAGTGCATCAAGCAATTGGATTAAAGTGGTCTTACCGGAGCCTGCAGGCCCTACTATAGCAACCTTTTCACCTTCAGATAATCTTAAGTTTACGTCTTTTAATGCCCAGTCATTTGCGAAGGTGTCATATCTAAACCAGACATCAATCAATTCTATTTTCATCTGCCCTGGCCTCTTCTAATGCTAAGAAATTCCAGGGTCATTGCATCTTCAGATAGTAGCTGTGCAATCTTGTAATTATCCATTTATATGTCCTGAAAGCATACCATCCTTCATATCTTCTATACACACTTCTACAATATGGCCTATCTTTTGGTGCCCAGATAAACGCATCTTTAAATAATTTGAAGTCATGCCTACTGAGTTTTTGGCACCAGTATTAAGGACAAGTATATCGCTTTTGCAGCCAATCTGGGCCAGGGCAAACTCCGTCCTTTTTTCACATGAGATGGCCCTTAGTCTGGATACCCTTTCTCTCTTTATGGCCGTATCTATATGCGGCTTAAGTCCGGCTGCTTTGGTCCCAGGCCTTTTTGAATAAGGGAATGTATGTATATAGGTAATATCCAGACCTTTTACAAACTTAAGCCCCTCTTCAAAGGCATTCTCGTCTTCCGAAGGAAACCCAACCATGATATCTGTACCGATTGCTATATCTTTAGACATAGATCGTATGGATTTTATAAGATCATTATAATATGCCTTATTATATGGTCTTTCCATAGCTCTTAGGATTCTATCGCACCCGCTCTGCAAAGGGAGATGTATATGCTTACATACACGGGACTCATAAACCATAATGCCTAAAAGGGTATTGTCCACTGTCCATGGTTCAACAGAACTTATCCTGATCCTGGGTATGCGGGTATACATAAGGATCTTTTTTACAAGATCTCCAATGCCTCCCTTATAAAGTCCTATATTAATGCCTGTGAGCACTACCTCATTATACCCATGGTCATGGAGTACATTTATCTCTTCAATAATCTCTTCTTGAGGCCTGCTAACGGGTTTACCTCTTGCATAAGGGACTATACAATAAGTGCAGAACATATTGCACCCCTGCTGTACCTTTACAAATGCCCTTGAATGTCCATAAAAGCTTGTAATTTTTGTTTGTATATCTATATCCAGGACCTCACCTAGTTGCGTGGGTGCTATCACATCCACTCTTTCTGATATATCTTTCAAGGCATCAGGATCTGTTACAGCCTGACACCCTGTGGCAATTACCCTTGCATCAGGGCCGTACCTTAGGGCCCTTCTTATGAGCTTTCTGTTTTCCGCATCTGCCCTGTGAGTTACCGTGCATGTGTTGATTATATAGAGATGGACAAGAGGCTTATGAAAGAACCTTTCTGTATGACCTGAGCGAATAAGGGCCTCTCTTATAAGTTCAGAATCATACTGATTTACCTTACATCCAAGCGTTGCTATGGCAAATTCCATGATAGAAAAGAGATACTATGCTCATGTATGGGTGTCAATCATCCTTTATTGATATAAGGGCTATGCTCACATGGATAGAACCCGATCTTATTTGTCTCTCAATACGTCTTTTGTATTCCAACATTCCATACAGATGACAAATATCTGGCTGGCCATGAAGGCCTAATAACTTAGATAGGCTGTATAATCTCCGAAACGATAATCTAAGAATCTTTATCTAAGGATTCTGTCTGTCTTTTTAGTTTCTCTAGTAATTCCGATGATGGGCTCTCTAATTTCACCTCTGTTTCAATGTTTCCATCTGTGGTGGAAGAAGACCAAAGTGCCTTTCCCCTTGCCTCTTTGCCTGAGATTGAAATCTTTATTTCCTGATCTGTAGGCACCTTTTCTGCTGTCTTAAGCAGGATCTCATCACCTGATATGTTTAACACCTTTCCCTCTTCAGGACCTGATCCAATATCATAGACTACAGGTGTCTTAATCCTGTGATATCTGAGACGGGCCCGTGTCTGGAACTCCTCTTTTTTGCTCATACTTCTTAGCTGAGAATCCATACTATAGGTGGCATTGAAATAACGCGCTTTCTGGCCTTGCCTAGCCACTCGAGAAAGTTCCCTAAGCAGCCCCTTTTTATGACGTTGGATTTTATCAATAAACTGTTTAAATGCAAACTCTTGCTCTCGTTTCCTCCTATTGACAATGGTAATATTGATTATAGCAGGAAGCTTCTTTCTTACTAGTGTCTCAAACTCTACTAATTGCTTTTCAAATTCTTCTTTTGTCATAATTTACAAATAGAATAAACGATAAGAAAACGCAAGTACTTGGGTTCATTAGATCTGTAATGAATGTGTGCCCCAGTTCCAAGGGTAAGTGTGGTTTCTTTATAAAATATACCGTCAATCTTCTTAGTGGCTGTATCCATATACTTTAATATAGGTACTTATAGGATAACATTTAGGCTTGGATTATAAATAATTGTCAAGCATGATTGACTAATAAGACCATCTATGGCAAGTTCTTCTCCTCAATAACAAAAAAAGGGGGAATAACTATGATGATCCCTGTTGGATTTATAGGCACAGGTAATATGGGCCAAGCCTTAATAAGAGGGGTAACAAAAAAAGGTGTGTATACAGCTAGGGATATAATTATATTCGATATAGCAAAAGATAAAACAGAGAAGCTCTCATCAGAAGTAGGGGTAGAGGTTGCCTCTTCGGCTGCAGATTTAGTGAAAGGTGTTCAAACGGTTATCCTTGCAGTGAAACCAGATAAGATACTACCTGTAGTGAATGAACTGAGAGATTTGTTAAAGAATAAACTCGTAATATCAATCGCTGCAGGTATATCCCTAAGTGTTCTATTAGATAGATTAGGTAAAGATGCCAGAGTAATTAGGGTAATGCCAAATACCCCTGCCATGGTCTTGGAGGGGGTGTCTGGTATAGCATTCTCTGGGGCCTGCACCGATGAAGACATACAAGTGGCAAAGACTATATTTTCTGCAGTCGGGATATGCGTAAATTTGGAGGAGAATCTTTTGGACGCCATAACTGGCCTCTCTGGCTCAGGGCCTGCATTCTGCTTTATGTTTATTGAGGCCCTCGCAGATGGGGGAGTAAGAGCAGGGCTACCTAGAGACATTGCATTAAAGATAGCAGCATCCACACTCAAGGGATCAGCCCAATTAGTGTTAGAGACCGGTAGTCATCCTGGTGTACTGAAAGATATGGTAACATCACCTTCAGGCACCACAATAGAAGGCATATCCGTCCTAGAGAAAAGGGGGTTCAGATCTGCAGTTATGGATGCAGTCTTTGCTGCATACAAGAGGGCAAGAGAAATGTGGAAGACATAGTAATCATTCAGTGAAGCACAAGATTGCAAGGCACAAAGTGACAAAGGCCTGCCTTTGTCACTTGTGCTAAGCAAAAATTCCCACGCACATCATTACAACATGGACAGGTAAAATAACTCTTATCGGAGATGCAGACAGGCACATAAGAACAAAAAATTAGTAAGGTTCTATAAGCCGTCCATAAGTGCAGAGCCAATACTTAAGGAGTTTTCTTAAGATATCGTACTATTCAGGTTTTTACTTTGTGCTTTTGTGCCTCAGTGCCTTTGTAAC
>CAZVAH010000006.1:0-4344 GCA_964625035.1 uncultured Bacteriovoracaceae bacterium
CATCTAAAGTAGACGCGGAAAGCAACAACCTGGAGATTACACCCGAAGTCATAGACAGATCCATGAAAAGGATCTTGTTTACCACCAATATTGACCCCAATATGGTTCAGGAGATGATCGACTATGTGGCAAGCCTGGGGTATATTAAAAAGGGCATTAAGGCAGATGCCGTGCTTGATCTGAGATTTCTCAAAGATGAATAGATTGAAACACATATGGGGAATACTGCCTGTAGCGATATTCCTGATCCTGTGGGAGATAGCGGCACGCCTTGATGCTATCCCAGGACATTTCTTTTTCCCGGCATTTTCTCAGGTAATAGAAGAGTTTTTCTCCCTCATCATAAGTGGCGTGCTGGCTGAGAATTTCTTCCGATCCTTGGTGCGTGTCCTAATAGGCTTCACTGCTGGTTCCTGTCTTGGATTGATCGTGGGAATCCTCATGGGGGCTAAAGAGGTGGTGGAAAGGTCGCTTGGCCCTATCATCAGCCTTATCTATCCAATCCCGGCACTGGGATGGCTCCCTCTACTTATGCTCTGGATAGGAATCAATGAAATGTTACCCATAGGCATAATATTTATCAGTTGTTTTTTTCCTGTCTGCTACAACACTGCTACTGGTGTAAAAGGTGTGGATAGAAAAACCATAATGGCAGCTAGAACCCTGGGTGCCTCGGAGTTGTATATCTTGCTGCATGTTGTTATCCCACTAGCCCTCCCTAATATCTTTACCGGTTTAAGATTAGTAGCGGGAATGGCATGGAGGGTCATCATTGCTGCAGAGATGGTGGCAATCCCCACCGGGATAGGGGCCCTTATGATGCAGGCGGAAAGCCTTATAAGGGTCGATATCATCATTGTATGCCTTATGGTTCTATCTGTGATGTGCTTCTCCTTTGATAGAAGTTTTTTATGGCTTGAAAAAAGGTTGAGTGCCAAGTGGAGATGATATGCCATATATAGAGATTGAAGGTGTCAACAATTTTATTTGCCACAATATTAATCTGAGAATAGAAGACGGTGAGTTCCTGGTCCTCCTGGGACCGAATGGTGCTGGAAAGACAACACTTTTGAATATTATCGCTGGCCTTATTAAATATGATGGCTCAATTGTGTTTAATGATAAACGTATCGATGGAACCCCTTCACGCCTCAGACGCATTGGATACGTATTCCAGGATCTGGCGCTATTCCCCCATCTAGATGTAAAGGCCAATATCGCCTTTGGCTTGCAGGCTCAGGGTATGAATCCCTTGGAAATAGAAGCCAGGGTAAAAGAGATGCTGCATCTGTGGGGGATCGAGAATTTTGCACACCGCTTTCCGCATTACTTGAGTGGGGGGGAGAGACAAAAGGTGGCCATTGCCAGGGCTCTTGCACCTCATCCACAGGCCTTGCTGCTTGACGAGCCCTTCAGCAATCTTGATCGGGGGACATCCATATATCTTCAAAGAGAGATGAAACAAATGCAACGCAAACTTAGAATAACCACCATATATGTGACACACAATCAAAGAGAGGCAGAAGAATTAGGGGATAAGATTGCCATTATACACAGTGGAAGGATTGAACAGATTGGAACCCCTGAAGAAATTTTCTTTAACCCTTTAAATGAGAACATCTCAAGATTTATTGGCTCACCGAACATATTATACTGCGAATCCTGCCAGAAACTCGTCCAGGGACTCATAGAAGTCAAAAGTGGAGGGCTTAAGATTGTGGTCCCCGAGGATAGTGGCGAAATCACAAAGATTGCAATACTGCCCCGCGATGTCTACATATCGAAGAGCACAATCCCTGGACCAGGCCTTAACAGGTTCACTGGGGAGATCATTAAAATGACACAGGGACCTAACCATACCTTTATACAAATACAGATAGCAGATCATACCCTTGTAGCGGAACAGCCAACCGAGGTAGTGGAAAGGATGAACCTGCAGGCAGGTGATATGGTATACATTACCCTGATGCTAAAATGGATTAAGAGCAAAGGGGCAAAGGGGGACGTTGTTGACTAGCATGACTAAAGTAGTTTGCCCTTGTTTCTTATAAATATTTTTGAAATAGCAGCCGTTGTTACTCCCAGTTGACGTCCTGCTTCCGCTAAAGTCAAACCGTAATTTTCTACAAGGGCAATTGCCAATCGTGCTCTTATCTGAGATACCCCTCCCCTGCGACTCCCACCCTTAAGCTCTTCTGTATTGATACCTTCTTTTTCGCATACCTCATGGATTCTCTTCTCAGCATTCATCCTGCGTTCATTTATCGAAATCTGACATTTTATTTTGTTATCGGCTTCCCCAATGATCCGTTCGACAAACTCACCACTACCCAGTATCCTTTCATCTCCAAACAACTTATCCGGATTCTTTCGAAGTGATAAGACCTGTGACCATCCACCTAATGTGCGAATCAACTCTCCTCCCACTAAATCATCTCGTCTCCCTTCTTCAATACCTTCCTTTACATATTCATGATAAGCTTTCTTTGCATCCCCCTCCTTTTTACCAAACCATGATAATACATAATTTCTATCTTGCCACACTCGCTTTCTATGCCCCATGATAACACTGTGGCCACTCCATGGATACCTATCAAGCTCAGGCATACTCTCCACTATCCCCGCTCTTAATGGATTCAAGTGTATGTATCTAACGAGTTCCTGAAAATATGCATCTTCATCACATACTATTGACTTGTAGCGATTCTGAAACAGATGACCATGGCGCCTATGACGATGATTATAAGTTATTGCGTATCCGGTAAGTAAACGCCCCATAAAATGAGACAAGCCTTTAACACCGCTCTTCAGCAGGATATGTGCATGATTTGTCATAAGGGACCAGGCATAAATTGCTGTCTCGGTCCCCTTTGCAAGCTCCCCCATACGTGCCACAAAATTCGATCTGTCATCCTCGTCATCTACTATCTTCTTCTTCTCTATCCCTCGGATAATTATATGGTGAAGAGTCCCGGGCGAATCCAACCTGGCTTGCCTTGGCATAGCTATCAACTACATCCCTTCTTCTCTTGCTATCTATTCTCCTGTAAAAACTATCACGATTTGTCTAACTAGTCAACAACGTCCCCTATCCCCTATCCCTCTGTTTTCAAGTAATTGCCTTATCTTTGGAGATAAATAGACATTATCTAACTTCATCAAACCAAGCGCCTTGAGGATCAACTCCACACGGCTTGCCCATGGGGTATGTATATCATAGATAACCACAATCCTGCCATCAACCCTGCATACCCCGCCCTTACGATTTATCTTGTCCTCTATGAGATCAATACCCAACCGCCTGGCAGTATCAATAAGAGTATGACATAATTCTCTATCCTTTCTTTGGCTGTCCTTCATATAAACCCGCATGAGCGCCAGCGCTCACAACCAAGCGTGAAAATATGCTTGGGCTGAGAAAAATATCCATCCCTGAAAACTGGCCCCTGATCCCTGACAAATATTTTTCATATAAACCCTACTTTCTGCCAAAGTCATCGGCTAGACGAACTATGTCATCTTCTCCAAAATAATCCCCTTGCTGTACTTCAATAAAGACAAGGGGGGTATCTCCTATGTTTTCTATCCTGTGAGCTGCCTCTAGTGGTATGTCTATGGATTGTGAAGGACCTAAACTTATATGCTCTTGTCCCAATGTTACAAGGGCCTGGCCAGATACGATAACCCAGTGCTCTTTCCTTCTATGGTGCAGCTGTAGGCTCAAGCGTTTCTTTGGCCACACAGTTATCCGCTTTACCTTGTGATCCCCTCTATCATCTGATAATACCTCGTAATAACCCCATGGTCTATGATCTTCCCTGGCAGATCCCTTTATGATATCATCGTAAACTCTCATGTAAGAATCCACCATATCTGATTGTGCCGGGTCTATGACTGCAATGCAGGGTAATTCAGATACCATATTGGAGTGTGATGTGGCTACATAGAAACAGATATTTTTATATCTATCATATATGTACACATCATCCTTTGATGGGTGATTATAGATAGTAGTCACAATTGGCGTTGATATGAACCTTGAGAATAAAAGAGGGGATGGCCCAATATGGCTGTGAATAATATCAAAGGAGTCTGCATCTAGAAAAAGGTTTGATAAGGCCAAATAAGCCTTGATACCATGAGTCTCCTGAACTTCGAAGAAGACGACATCATGACCTGCTGATCTCAATCCCCCAATAAGTGTTTCTATCTTCCCTTTATTACTGGCAATAATGGCTATTCTCAGCATACACCTTGCCTCCTTAAAATCAAAATGATACCTCAAAATAGCACACTGGCAAATAAAAAAGGAGGCAAAATGCCTCCTTTTTTAAAGATTCAGGG
>CAZVAH010000006.1:4444-15246 GCA_964625035.1 uncultured Bacteriovoracaceae bacterium
GCTATATCAAATGCCTGCATCTGCTCTTCCTTTTCAAGCTCCTTGATTCCATCAGAGAGCATAGTATAGCAGAATGGACACGCCGTACATATGGTCTTTGCCCCTGCTTCTATTGCCTCGGTAGTACGTTTCTGATTAATCCTGGTACCAAGATCCTCCTCCATCCACATCCTTCCGCCACCTGCACCGCAGCAGAAGCTCTTATCGTGATGATCAGCCATCTCAACCAATTTTCCAGACTTTAAGGCACGCAGTATCTTTCTGGGCCGATCGTATATCTTATTATACCGACCCAGATAACATGAGTCATGGTATGTGATATTACCTAATCCCTCTATAGGCTCCTTTAGGGTCAGCTTGCCTTTCTTTATCCACTCATCCAGTAACTCTGTATAGTGATACACCTCGTAATCACCCCCGAGCTCGCCATACTCATTCTTTAATATATTATAGCCGTGGGGGCACATGGTGATAATCTTTTTTATATTATAGGCCTTAAAGGTCTCTATATTGACCTGAGCCATGGACTGATAAAGGTATTCGTTCCCAATCCTCTTTGCAGAATCACCGCAGCAACCTTCTTCTGTGCCAAGGATAGCATAATCAAGCCCAACTGCATTAAATATATTTACAAGAGAGACTGCCACCTTCTTGTTTAAATCATCAAACGCGCCTGAACAACCTACAAAGAACAGATATTCTGCCCCGCCTTTTTCAGACATCAATGGCACACCCAAATCCTTTGCCCAGTCCGCCCTTGTATGGGCTCCGATACTCCATGGATTGGAGTTGTTCTCCATCCCCTTAAATACTTCCTGGACCTCGGCAGGAAAGTCAGATTCCATCATGACCAGATAGCGCCTCAGGTCAACCAGTTTGGGGAACTGGGTAATATATGCAGGACAGGCCTCGACACACGCCATACAAGTGGTACATGCCCATATAGTATCCTTGTCTATGGTATCCCCAATCAATGCAGGCCCTGTATACTCCTCATCGGGTATGATATGATATACCCCATCTGCATCGATCGTAAACTTGGCCTTTTCCTCCATATAGTTCCTGATATCCTGTATCACGTCTCTGGGGAGCAAAGGCTTATCCGTATTAAATGCCGGACATACTTCAACGCATCTGCCGCAGCGCATGCATGCCTCGGTATCAAACAGGTCTTTCCATGAATACTCCTCAACATTGTGGATGCCAAATGTCTCTGCTGTCTCAAACATCTCAGGAGACATCACCTTTAAAGGAGGCTGATCTGCGGTAGGACGCAAGAAGATGTTTACAGGTGTCATGATGATGTGGAGCAATTTCGAATATGCAACATATACAATAAAGCTCATTGAAATAGCTAAATGAATCCACCAGCTCACTGCGTGAGTGTTCTCTAAAGCACTGATGCTCATAGCAGCAAAAGGATAGGCAAATATCCGCCCCATGAATGAATACCATACATAATCATTCATAGGATTCCCAGGGACAAGCTCGGTGGCCTGCATGCGCAAACCTTCTACAACAAAACCTGTCACTATAATTGCCAAAATAAACCACAGGATAATCCAGTCTTCTGTCTTGTGATCCAGCCACTTGGGCCTGAAGAGATATCGCCTGGCAAATGCCATGAGCACACCTATTATGACGAGAGTTCCAGCTATTTCTGTTATCAAAGAATAAATCAGATAGGTATTGCCATCCATAAAGTGCACATGAAAGATCGGCTCTATAATATCTACCTGGAGAAAATCAAGGCCGGCACCAATAAAAAGGATAATAAACCCCCAGAATATAAAGATATGGTATATCCCCTGGTATTTTTCCCGCAAAATTTTTCGGTGTATAAAGACGTCCACAATTGCATACCATAACCTCGCCCAGATACCCTCAAGCCTATTTACATCCGGGCCACTTGCATTCATCATCATCTTAAGCCGGGTGAAAAATCCCCCCTTAGCAAGCCCTCGCAAAAAAAGCAGAATAGCTACTATTGCAATCAGATAGGTAAGAACCTCGGTCACAGGGAACCCTGTCCCCTTCACATTCCAGAATATCTCTCTGGTTATTTCTTCTGAACTATGCATAGCTCCCCCTGAATCTTATAATTAATCAGGGGGGTGAACCCTCACCCCCCTGATCCGCTCATGGCGGATTCTAACCCTTTATCTTTTTAACCTCTTCTGTAAGTGGCGGTACAACCTTGAAGAGGTCATCCACCACCCCAAAGTCAGCCTTGCTGAATATCGGGGCTTCAGGGTCCTTATTTATAGCAACTATCACCTTTGATGTCCCCATACCAGCAAGGTGCTGAATTGCACCGGATATACCGCAGGCAATGTAAAGATTCGGGCTTACGGTCTTACCTGTCTGACCCACCTGGTATGCATGATCCCTCCATCCGGCATCGACTGCTGCCCTTGATGAGCCTGTGGTGGCTGCAGGACCAAATGTATGGGCGAGGTCCTCTAAGATCTTGAAATTTTCTGGCCCTTTCATTCCACGGCCACCCGAGACAATAATCTCAGCCTCGGTCTGATCAGGCTCTTCTGATGCAGCGATCTCAACAGACTTAACCTCTGCCTTGATTTTAGAGGAATCCAGATTCACTGTAACCTTCTCAATGGCACCTGAGCCTGCTGACTCATTTACAGGAAACGAGTTAGGCCTGATGGAGAAGATCTGTGGATCACCAGCTGCATCTACCATGGCATATGCCTTACCTGCATACATAGGCCTCTTGGCAACTGCCTTATCACCACTCATACTCAAGTCAACGCAGTCAGATATAGATCCCACCTTTAGCCTTGCTGCTAGTGCAGGCGTAAAGTCTTTACCCTGTGCCGTTGCACTGGTAAATATAATACTTGGCTTCACTTCCTCGGCTACCTGTGCAAAGGCCTGGACATAAGCCTCTGGCTCATACTTCTCATATTCAGGGCCATCTACTACATATATCTTGTCTGCACCATACTTGGCAAGTTCAGGAGCAAGGGCCTCTACTCCACTGCCTATAATGCATGCAGATACCTCACCTCCAAGTTCCTTGGCCTTGCTTGTGACCTCAAAAGAACCCTTCTTGATCTCTCCCTTTTGTACCTCTGCATATATAAGAATTTCTGGCATTTCCATCACCTCCTTGACTAAATAAGTTTAGCCTCTTCGTGTAAAGCCTTGGCAAGCGCTGCTGCCTTTTGCTCTGCATCCTCACCCTCAATAATCTTTCCAGCCTGCCTTGCAGGTGGCAACGACATTTCCTTAATAACTGTCATGGGCTCTCCACTCACACCCAGATCGCCTGCAGTCTTCACATCTACTGGCTTCTTTTTTGCCTTCATAATACCAGGTAGAGATGCATATCTGGGCTCATTAAGTCCTTTCTGGGCTGACAAGATAGCTGGCAGGGAAACCTCTATTATTGCATGCCCGCCTTCAACCTCTCTGGTCACTGTAGCCTTGGTCTTATCATCAGCCACCTCTAGCTTGATCACCTGTGTTACCACGGGCAGCCCCAGCAATTCCCCAAGAATTGCAGGTACCTGGCCAGAGTCGTCATCAATTGCCTGCTTACCACAAAAGATAACATCACACTCTAAATCCTTTACAGCAGCTGCAAGGACTGATGCGGTAGCGTATGGATCTGCCTTCTCATAGAACGCTGCATCATTTATATGAACAGCTGTATCAGCCCCCATGGCAAGCCCGGTTCTTATAGACTCAATAGCCCTATCAGGACCTAGAGACACTATGGTAACCTTACCTGCCTTAAACTTTTCCTTCTGCTGCAATGCCTCCTCGACGCCATACTCATCATAAGGACCCATAACCCACTTAACACCCTCTGTGACAATACCTGTACCGTCAGGATTGATCTTGATCAATGTCTCCGTGTCCGGCACCTGTTTCATGCATACAACTGTATTCACTTGCTTACCTCCTTTCTATTGCGGGCTTAAAAAACCCCATATTTTTCTATTTTTTGCCATATACATCTTAAACACCTAGATACTTATCTATGTTAATAATCTCCTGGCAATTGTCAATATTTCTGCCTCCTTTGTGCCCTCATAGATCTGCAGAATCTTGGCGTCTCTATAAAACCTCTGAACATCATATTCATCAATATATCCATATCCACCGTGCAATTCTACAGCATAGTTGGCACAAAAAACCGCTGTCTCCCCTGCATAATACTTTGTTATTGCATTCAGCGTAGGATCAACCTTACCATTATCAAGATAGGATGCTGACTTGTAGACAAGATTTCTTGTCGCTTCTATACGTATGGCCATTTCTGCCAGTTTCTGCTGGGTGATCTGGAAGTTTGCTATGGGGACCCCAAATGCCTTTCTCTCTTTCACATATTCTATGCTCTTATCCAATGCCCCCTGGGCCAGTCCTGCTCCCTGAGCAGCTACCATAATCCTGGTAGTATCGAAAAACTGCATTGCCTGGTAAAAGCCCTTGCCCTCTTGCGTGCCTACCAGATTTTCTCTAGGCACCCTTACATCCTCAAAGCTGACCTCTGCTGTATCAGATGCCCTGATCCCCATCTTTCCATGAATCTTTGTGGCTGTCACCCCTTTTCGATCACTCTCTACAATAATTAAACTATATCTTTTATATCTCTTTTCATTATCAGGATTAGTAACACAAAGTGTCACCATAAAATTGCAAACATCAGCATTGGTGATAAACATCTTATTACCATTTATCACATAATCATTACCATCTATTACAGCCCTTGTCCTGGCGCCTGCCACATCAGTACCAGCATCTGGCTCTGTAAAGGCACCAGCGCTTATGGCACTGCCTTGTGCCACGAGGGGGAGGTATTTCTTTTTCTGTTCTTCTGTTCCGCCCCAGTAAATGGCCTCGCATCCAAATGTCGCTGCTACAATAAGGGATATTCCCAGATCTACCTTGGCAAACTGCTCTGTGATTAAGGCATTGCCCAAAAAACCAACCCCTGCCCCACCATATTCTTCAGGGATCCATGCACCTACAAGACCCAACTTGCTTGCCTTTTCCCAGATCTCCATAGGATACTTTTCTTCTCTGTCGAGTTCTTGGGCGACCGGAGCAAATTCATTCTTAGCAAAGTTACCAGCAGTTTCAATTAGCATCTTTTGCTCATCTGTCAATTCAAAATCCATATCTCGCTCCTTAGTTTCTCTATGACACTCTTATCTCTTACAGATCCTTAAATGAAGGCTTACGCTTTTTCAAGAAGGCATCCACACCCTCCTTGGCATCCTGGCTGAGCTTTACACGGGCAAAGTTCTCGGACTCTATCTCGCAGCCTTCGTCAAAAGAGGCCTCAAGCCCCCTTGATACGGAATCGATTGCCGCCATTACTGCGGGGCGGCCCTTTGATGCAATAATGTTCGCAAGGCCCTTTGCCTCTTCCATAAGATTTTCATGCTCTACCACCTTGTTCACGAGGCCCATTTCAAGGGCTTCATTGGCACTGTAATGAGCACCTGTGAGGATCATCTCCAAGGCCTTTCCCTTACCCACTATCCTGGACAACCTCTGTGTGCCGGCAAACCCCGGAATAATGCCCAAATTTATCTCAGGTTGCCCTAGGTTTGCCTTATTTGAAGCAATCCTTATATGGCATGCCATTGCAATCTCAAGCCCGCCGCCCAGGCAAAAACCATTTATGACACAGATGATCGGCTTGTCGGCCCCCTCAATGACATTTGTCATGCGGTATCCGTTATAACAAAGCTCCTTTGCCGCCTTATATGTATTTATCTGCTGGAATTCACTGATATCAGCTCCCGCAACAAAGGCCCTGCCTCTTCCGGTAAGCACAATTACCCTGACTGCCGGATCTGCAAGGACCTTAAGAATTGTATTGGTAATATCTGTTACTGTCTTTTTATCAAGCGCATTCATAGGAGGATTATCTATGGTCATAATTGCTATGCCATCATCTACCTCGTAACTACAATTCATAACTTCTCCCATATCTAACATCTCCTAATTACTAAGAAGAAACCAGGCCTTCAATAAGAATCTTACCTACTGTATTGGCTGCGTCATGCACATCAAAACGCTTACGTTTTGTAGTTACCCAGTACGTTGATATCTCATCTAGAGAGCCAAATACCATACGGGCAACCACATCTGATCTTATCTCCTGCTTGAATAAACCAGATACCTTACCTTCATCAATAATATCAGCAATAATCTTTAAATACGCAAGGAAATATTTATTTTTATACTCTCTCATAAATTTATTGGACTGACGAAGCTCTACCTGTATTACCTCAGCTAATGTCCTATCTTCTTCTGCCATATTCAAATGTATATCACAAAACCTCCGCAATTTATCCCTGGGGTCAGAGACCTTTTCCAGCTCCTCTTTCACAAGTTTGATAATCCTTGTAAGTTCTTCCTCAAACAAAGAGATAAGTATGTCCTCTTTGTTTTTAAAATACAGATAGATAGTACCATCTGCTACCCGAGCTTCTTTGGCAATCTCCGAGACCTTTGAATTATAGAAACCCTCCTTGGCAAAGACACCCTTGGCAGCCTTTAAGATTGTCTTATATTTTTCTTCTCCCTTCATAGGGCACCATCCTTATGCAATATAAACTAAAGCCTGTAATAATCTGATAAAAATAATAACATAAATAGATTTAGGCTTCAGGGATTCCCCTGAAGCCTAAATCTCCTCACCAAGACACTTTCAACCCCGTTGTACCCATCCGGTGGACGGAGATACTAATAGCGTCATCCACACAAAATTGTGATCCTGTAGTAGCCAATGTTATCGTCATGATAATCAAAAAATATCATGTGCATCGTCACCAAAAAGGCCTTGG
Source organism: uncultured Bacteriovoracaceae bacterium (assembly GCA_964625035.1). Taxonomy (GTDB): domain Bacteria; phylum Desulfobacterota; class Desulfomonilia; order UBA1062; family UBA1062; genus JAGGYK01. Next base: position 11,275 of record CAZVAH010000006.1, read on the forward strand.
TGATTAACCTTGAACCATCTTCTTGATTCCATCAATAATCTCTGGATTTGCAAGCGTTGTTACATCACCCACATCCTTTTTATTAGAGATAGATCCAAGTACCCTGCGCATGATCTTTCCAGAACGTGTCTTTGGCATATCCGGTACGATCCAAACCTTTCTCGGCTTTGCAATCTTTCCAATGATGGTACTAACACTATCTGAAATCTTGGAAGCCAATTCATCACTTGCCTCGAATCCTGGCTTCAAAGAGACATACAGATCAGGAACCTTTCCCTTTATATCATCTGCCACAGGCACAACAGCTGATTCTGCCACCTCTTCAACAGTAAGGGCAGCTGACTCAATCTCTTTGGTCCCAAGCCTGTGACCTGAGACATTAATTACATCGTCTACCCTGCCTAATATACGAACGTACCCATCCCCGGACTGCACAGCACCATCATTACTGAAGTATGGCCAATCACGCCAATCCTTGCTGTTTTTGTCCTTGCAGTACTTCTCATAATAATCCGATACATATCGATCTGGATTCCCCCAAATTGTCTGGAATGAACCAGGCCATGGGTTTCTTATACATATATTACCCGCCTTGCCTGCTCCTGCAGAAATCTCATTTCCATCCTCATCGTAGATCACAGGATGAATGCCGGGCACACCTTGACCTGCACTACCTGGTTTCATGGGTTTTATTGCAGGCACAGTACTGCAGAGAAAACCTCCATTCTCTGTCTGCCACCATGTGTCGCAAATTATAGCCTCTTTCTTTCCAACCACCTCATAATACCATTTCCATACCTCAGGCTCAATCGGTTCTCCAACTGTTGTCATATGCTTAAAGTGATGATTATACTTTTGCGGCTCATCAGGGCCGACCTTTCTCAGGCCTCGTATAGTAGTCGGCGCGGTATGGAAGATATTTACATCAAGTTCTTCTGCGATCCTCCAGGGCCGTCCGGCATCCGGGTAGGTGGGAACACCTTCATAAATAACAGTAGATGCACATAGGGCTAGGGGACCGTAAACAATGTATGAGTGGCCTGTAATCCAACCAATATCTGCCATGCACCAGTAAACATCCTCCGGATGAATGTCCTGGATATACTTTGATGTACCTGTTACATAGACAAGATAGCCACCTGTAGAGTGCTGACATCCCTTTGGCTTTCCTGTCGTGCCACTTGTGTACATAAGAAAGAGCGGATCTTCAGCAGGCACTGGTACTGGATCAACTTTTTCCCCACGATAATCCTTAAGTAAATCATTTATAATGTAATCACGACCATCAACCAATGGGGCCTCACTTGAGTATTTCCCGGGATAACGCTGCCATATCAAGACTCTATCGACGGTCAGGCCTTCCTTTTTTGTCTCCTCTACAGCCTTATCGGCATTTACCTTGTGATCAAGTAACCTTCCATTACGGTAATAGCTGTCAATCGTTACCAGCACATGGCTTTTAGAATCTACCATCCTCTCTGCGCATGCCTTGCCGGTAAAACCTCCGAATACCTCAGAGTGAATAACGCCGAGTCTGGCACAGGCAAGCATGGCTATGGGAAGTTCTGGTACCATAGGCATGTGAAGCGTTACCACATCTCCTTTTTTTACACCAGCAAAGTCTCGAAGGAGTGCAGCAAATTCGTTAACCCTTATATAAAGTTCCTGATAGGTAATATGTTGAATTAGTTCACCCTCAGGTTCAGGGACAAAATGAATTGCTGTCTTGTTTTTATTCTTGGCAAGGTGCCTGTCCACACAGTTGTAACAGACATTTATCTTCCCTCCAACAAACCACTTCCAGAAAGGTGCATTGCTTGTATCAAGTGTCGTATGCCAATACTCATACCAATCCAGCATATCAGCATATTCCTTGAAGCATTCAGGGAAATTATCCAGACTGAACCGATCAAGGAGGTCTTTATCTGCCATGTTTGCCTGAGCAATAAACTCAGTAGATGGATAAATATACTCCTCTTCCTGCCAGTGAACACCGATTTCTGCTTCACTTGTTTCTAAAATCTCTTTTTCTGCCATAAAACTCCTCCTTAAATTTTTGGTAAAAATAGTCTTGATTATGTTATATAACTAAACAAAGGACAGAGGTCAAGAGAAAATGAACGCTCATTCAGAAATGATAATTTTTTGTCTTGTCATCTTACATTAACATGGTATAAATCTTGAGTGATAAGGAGCTTAAAATGAAAAGAAAAATGTTATATCTTACAGTAATTACATCATTAATGCTTATATCTCTGTCATATGCATATGCCCTTGAGATTTCTGTAGAGATCACAGGAGACAAAGAAATAGTTGACCTTCAATCAGCCTTAGAAAAGAGTGCTGCCGCGAGATGTATCAGCAAAGGCGTAGACGCCTCACTATACAATACACTGGATATCACTATAACACAGATAGGGCAGACCATCTCGATAGATGCCATCTTGGATACCAAGCCACCAAGGGGCTTTCATAAAGACATAAAGGATATAAATGAGATATCCAATGTAATAGACGAGATGATAGATGTAATATTTGTGCCTGTAAAGGCTCCTCCGATAGAGAAAGAAAAATCGGCTTATATGATTGAAAAACAAAAAAAGAAATTCCCCATTGTATTACCCTTTAAGGCAAGATCTATTACCACATCTAATAATACGATCTTTGTCTCAGATAAAAAAACCATCTATATCATTAAAGATGACGTGCCGCATCCGTGGTGGAAGGCCCCCAGAACGGACGAGATCTTTCGTATCTATTCGTACAAAGATAATATTATTGCCCTGGTAAAACACATGAAAAACCTCCATACATACAGGATTGAAGACGGTCACACTATAGAGCATTGGCCAAACCCTGTAATCCCAATGGGGGATGGATTGATATCATCAGAACTTATGATGATGGAAGAGGTTACAGGACAGAGTTACAGGTGGACAGCAGCAAGTGTAATAGAAGGTAGGCCTGCAGTTCTACCTGCAGGTATGGATATCATTGCCACCACCATCTCAGATATAGATCCCACTTATAATGGCCCAGAGATGATATCCTTGAGTAAATCAGATAAACTAAAGATAACCAACAAGGGTAAGACAATATGGATAGGGGGAACCAGTGTAGGTGGACTCTCACTATATGTAGAAAACGAGTATATAGTTGATCGAGTGGTGCGTTACTATCTACCTCCTAAAATTATAATCACAGATGATAAAGAAATTATAACCTTTACAAATGGCCAACCCTATACCAGGATCTTTAACAACGTAAGGATATACGATTCATCCCGAATATTAGCCTATTCAATCTCAGATATAGGCCTGGAAGAAGTGATCCTATATAATACATCCACAGGATATTGCGCAGACCTAAGCATTCAAGATAGAATCCTATTAGTAGTTATAGTACAAAATGACAAAAGCAAGTTGCTCTTTATGAATCTATAAACCCCATGCCTTCCGCCAACGGCCGAAAAATATGTATTATTTCTCCCCTAACTATATCTAAATCGTGAGGTAAAAAGTGAAGCTAATTTTCTTTGCCTCTCGATTACTTCAAGATTACTCGTGATTCATTTTCATACTAACTATTTTCATACAAAGACGCAGATATATTGTTGTAGAATAAAAGGAAAGGCTTGGTTACAGAACGCCTATAATGGCCATAGACCAGATTTGGACTTCTTGCTACCCTCTCCCTTTTTCTCTTCATCAGCCGACTTTTCTAGCTCCTCATCCTTGACTAAGAGATCCCTGGTAAAATCAGGGCAGTTTATCCCGGCACCAGGTTTAAACTTTTTCTTGCAATCACCTCTCCATGCACAGACAGGGCATAATGATCTATCCATTGTCATAAAATATATAATAAATTACATTTAAAATAAGATCAATAGCCAAGTGCTAATAAACTTCCATGCCCTAGCGCTCACAACCAAGGATGAAAACATGCCCGGGATGAGAGAAACATCCATCCCTG
>CAZVAH010000007.1:0-6130 GCA_964625035.1 uncultured Bacteriovoracaceae bacterium
CGCTACCTCTGTTGCAGCCTCAAGGTCATCTAAGCGGTGCGATATGTGTATTACTGTCTTAGATTCATCCTGGTTGAGTTTCTTCAATGTCTCAAACAAAACAGCCCGCCCAGCTGGATCTAAGTGAACAGTGCCTTCGTCCAAAACAAGTGTATCCGCCTCCATAGCTAGCTGCCCAGCAAAGGCTATCTTTGCAAGCTCACCACCAGAAAGGTTTGTGGTAAGGGCATATCTCAAATCAAGGCTACCTGTGGTAGCAAGCGCGTTTAAAACCCTGGTAGAAATATAATCCGGGGCAAGCCCAAGATTCTCAGGTCCAAAGGCCACGTCCTCTTCTACTACAAGACTTACTATCTGATTTTCAGGATTGGCAAGGATGAGCCCTACCTTCGCCCCACCTGTATCTATATTGCCTTCCTCAGGATGTAAGATCCCTGTTATAATATAGGCAAGAGTAGTCTTCCCGGACCCATTTGGCCCAACTATACCATAATATGTGCCCCCAGGAATCTCTAGGCTGATATCTTTGAGAACCCTTCTTCCAGAATACGAAAAGCATATATTTGATAATCTGATAGACAATCTAAACTTGTTTTTAGGCAGTCATGAAGATTTCTGCTGCACACCAGCAGAAGACCCTGTCTTTGCCTCTACCCACTCCATGACTACCATAGGGGCGCTATCACCCTTTCTGGTCTTATATTTTATAGACCTGGTGTAACCACCATTTCTTTCTTTGAATCTTGGGCCGAGATCCTTGAATAACTTTCCCAAAGCCTCTTTCGATCTTACTATGCTACCAGCCTGCCTTATGGCAGCCAGATCACCTTTTTTGCTTAAACTTACCATCCTGTCTGCTATCTTCCTGAGCTCCTTCGCCTTTGCCTCAGTAGTGATTATCCTCTCATGGAGAATCAGAGACGTGACTAGATTCCTGAGCATAGCCTCCCTGTGATCTGTCTTCCTTCTTAGTTTTCTTCCTCCTATCCGATGATGCATCTCACACCTCTATTTACTTTCCTCTTCTTCCATCTTACGTCTTCTCTCATCAATCTCCTCAGGAGAAGGTAGGTTTTGAATCTTCATCCCTATATGTAAACCCATCTTTGCTAGTTTTTCCTTTATCTCCTCTAATGATTTCCTTCCAAAATTCTTGGTCTTTAAAAGCTCAATTTCTGTCTTCTGGACCAGCTCGTATATGTACGTCATATTTGCATTCTTGAGGCAATTTGCAGATCGTACAGACAGCTCCAACTCTTCCACGGTTCTAAAAAGGTTTTGATTCAGATCTTCTTCTTTCTCTTCCTCTTCTTCCTCACTCTCAATTGCATCTTCCTGGAAGTTTATAAATATATCCATACATTCCTTCTGAATCTTTGCAGCATAGGCCAGTGCATCTTCCGGGGTCACCACGCCATTTGACCAGATCTCTATAACTAGCCTGTCATAATCTGTCCTGCGACCTACTATAGTAGGAGTAACATTAAAAGAGACCTTCTTTACAGGGGAAAAGCTTGCATCTATAGGAATCCATCCTTCTGCATCAATCTTTTCCTTATTTAACTCTGCAGTGGCATATCCCCTTCCCCATTCCACACGCATCTCCATCTTCAGGTTGACATTACCTTCAATAGTAGCAATAATCTGGTCAGGATTTATTATATCTATATGACCACCTGTACCCATATCCCCTGCCTTTACTTCACAAGGACCCTTTTTCTCTAGATTCACGATTTGAGGTTTACCTGTATGCATACAAAGAACAATCCTTTTAATATTGAGGATGATATCTGTTACATCCTCAATAATGCCAGGTATACTGGAAAATTCATGAGGTACGCCGAGAGAGTCATCAAATCTTACGGCTGTTATCGCAGATCCATAGATAGATGAAAGTAAAATTCTTCTCAAAGAATTACCTATGGTTACCCCAAATCCCCTCTCAAGAGGTTGCACATTAAAACGTACATAGGTATTAGTTTGCGTACCTTCTTCCACCTCTAATTCTTTAGGCTTTATAATCTCCCTCCAGTTTTTTTCTATCATCTTTACCGCCTTAAACTTATTTAGAATAAAATTCTACTATCAGTGTTTCTTCTACGGGCATAGGTATATCCTTTCTTTCCGGTAATACCTTAACTATGCTCTTCATATTTTCCTTATCCAACTCAAGCCACTCTATTCTCCCCCGCCTTTCCATATCCTCCAAAGCATTCGCAATCGGTACTGCCTTTCTGCTCTTTTCTCTCACCTCTACTACATCACCTGCCTTCACAAGAAAAGACGGGATATCTGTCTTTCTCTCATTCACTAGAAAATGGCCATGGCTAATAAGTTGTCTTGCCTCTTGCCTGGAAGAAGCAAACCCCATCCTATAGACTATATTATCTAATCTCCTCTCAAGCAAGGTAAGGAGGGTCTCCCCGGTTACTCCCTTCTTCTTCGTAGCCATATCATAATAAATCCTGAACTGTTTCTCCGAGACACCATAAATACGGCGCACCTTTTGTTTTTCCCTCAAATGGATCCTATACTCACTCATACGAGTCCGTCTTTGCCCATGCTCACCAGGGGCATAATTTCTCTGTTCAAATGCACATTTATCGGTATAGCATCTCTGACCTTTTAAAAAGAGCTTTGCACCTTCCCTGCGGCATATCTTACAAACAGGTCCTGTATATCTTGACAAATTTCTATTCCCCCTTATATCTCAATTAAACCCTACGTTTTTTTGGTGGCTTACATCCATTATGTGCCACAGGTGTTATATCTCTTATACCACTTACCTTTATCCCACAAGCATGTATGGCCCTTAAGGCAGCTTCCCTGCCACCCCCGGGTCCTTTAACGTATGCAGACACTGTCTTTAGTCCATACTCCCCAGCCTTCTTGCATGCATCCTCTGCTGCAAGCTGAGCAGCAAAGGGAGTACCCTTTCTGGACCCCTTAAAGCCATGAGTCCCCGCACTAGCCCATGCAATAGTATTTCCTTGAAGATCCGTTATTGTAATGATAGTATTATTAAAAGTAGCCTGAATATGAGCAATTCCTTCCGAAATATCCTTTTTAACCTTTTTCTTGGCTGAACGCCCCTTAGGTCTTGCCATAAAATACTCCTATACCTTATTTCTTCCTGCCAATAATTACCCGTCTGGGACCTTTGCGTGTCCTTGCATTGTTATGAGTGTTCTGTCCGCGTACTGGCAAACCTTTTCTGTGCCTCAATCCCCTATAACACGCTATATCCATAAGTCGTTTTATATTCATGGATACCTCTCGTCTGAGTTCCCCCTCCACGACAAAATTATCGTTAATATAATCCCTGATCCCTGTGATCTCCTGCTCTGTAAGCCCGTCACTCTTCCCAGACGGATCTATCTTTAATCCAGAGAGTATCTCCTTAGCTCGAGACCTACCTATTCCATAAATATAGGTCAAGGCTATATCTATCCGTTTATTTCGTGGTAAGTCTATACCTGCAATCCTTGCCAAGCCAGCCCTCCTTAACCTTGTCTCTGATTATGACGGGGATTCTCACAAATGACCCTTATCACCCCAGAGCGTTTAATAATCTTACATTTCCTGCAACGTTTCTTCACTGATGTTCTTACCTTCATACTACCACCTCATTTTGTTCTATATACAATCCTGCCCTTGGTCAAATCATAGGGCGAAATCTCTACCCGCACCTTATCACCTGGTAAAATCCTTATATAATGCATCCTCATCTTGCCTGATATATGAGCCAATATCTGATGCCCATTTCCCAGCTCTACTTTAAACATGGCATTGGGTAGTGGCTCTATTACAACACCTTCCGTCTCGATTACATCTTTTGCCATTCTTATTCAAACCCTACTGCAGTAGCAATAGCACCCTCAACCTCTGCCATAGAACCCTTGCCATCTATCTTCCTCACAATGTCCTGATCACTATAATATGCTACCAAAGGTGCTGTCTGAGAGTGATAAGTCTTAAGCCTTTCTCTTATGGTCTGCTCCTTATCATCATCTCGCTGATAGAGCTCACCCCCACACTTATCACATATCCCATCCTTTTTAGGGGCATCAAACTTTATATGATGCATGTAACCGCACTGCCTACATGTCCTGCGGCCGGTTAATCTCTCAACCAAGGAATCATCGGCCACCTCAATCACTACTACATAATCAAGATGACTTTCCATATCTTCCAATATCTTATCCAAGGCCTTAGCCTGATCCAATGTCCTTGGAAATCCATCTAATATAAACCCATTATTACAATCAGGGCTACCTAATCTCTCTTTGACGACTCCGATCACCACGTCATCAGAAATTAATTCCCCTTTATCCATATATTCCTTGGCTCTACGCCCCATGGGCGTCCCCTGGGCGACAGCAGCCCTAAACATGTCTCCTGTAGATATCTGGGGTATGCTCAAACGTTCTATGAGCCTTTTTGCCTGTGTTCCCTTCCCTGCACCAGGCGGTCCTATCAAAATGATCTTCATCCCTTCAAAATTCTCCTTACTATTAACGTCTAGGTTTAATACGACCTGTCTTTAAAAACCCCTCATATTGTCTTGAAATCAGATGTGATTCTATCTGGCTCATTGTATCCAGAGCAACCCCCACCACAATCAATAGTGATGTCCCTCCAAAATAAAACGGGGCATTTGCCCTGCTGATTAGTATCTGGGGCAATATACAAACTGCACATAGATATATAGCCCCCACAAACGTAAGCCTTGACAGCACCCTGTCCAAGTGTCCCGAAGTTGCCTTCCCTGGCCGTATGCCTGGAATGTATCCGCCATATTTCTTAAGATTATCCGCCACATCTACTGGATTAAATACAACTGCGGTATAAAAATATGTGAAAAATACAATAGCCACTATATATATAAGATTATACATGCTCCCCCCAGGTCTCATTACATCCGCTGCAGCCTTCATCAACGAGATATCCGGGAAAAACGCGGCAATGGTGGCAGGAAAGACAATAATAGATGAAGCGAATATAGGAGGGATCACCCCAGAGGTATTTATCTTCAAAGGCAGATGTGTGCTTTGCCCGCCATATATCTTACGTCCCCTTATCTGCTTTGGATATTGTATCGGGATTCTTCTCTGAGCTGTTTCAACAAATACAATCCCCCCAATCACAGCCAGCATGAATATTAACATAATCAAAGCACCAAAGATCGGGATCTCGCCTGTTCGGGTAAGACGCATGGTATTATATACAGCTACAGGCATCCTGGCCACAATTCCTGCAAATATGATCAAAGAGATTCCGTTTCCTATCCCCCTCTCTGTTATCTGCTCACCCAACCACATAAGAAAACATGTCCCTGTAGTCATGGTAACCATGGCAATCAACCTGAAGCCCCATCCCGGGTACAACACCACTGCCTCACCACCTGGCCCTGTCATCTGCTCTACTCCCATAGAAATAAAATAACTCTGAACAAGACATAGTAGCACTGTGCCGTATCTCGTATATTGTGTGAGCTTATGCCTGCCTGCTTCACCCTCCTTTTGTAGCTGTTCAAACTTAGGATGAACTATACCCAATAATTGAACAATAATAGATGCACTGATGTATGGCATAATGCCTAAGGCCAAGATAGACAGACCTCGCAAACCTCCACCGGCAAACATGTCAAACATCCCCAAAAGCGTACCACGTTGCTGATCAAACCACTCAGCCATAATAGCTGAATCAATTCCAGGTGTAGGTATATGTATACCAATCCTGTAAACAAACAACATGAATAAGGTAAAAAGGATACGTTTTTGGAGTTCAGGTACCTTACCAAGATTTTCTAAAGCAACCGCCACCTATACTTCTTCCTCTATGGGGTCAAACCTTCCACCCGCGTTCTCAATCTTTTCTATTGCAGCCTTGGATGCCTTATGCAGCCTTACAACAAGTGGGAAATCAATTGCACCTTTTGATAAAAGCTTAACTTCTACCTTGGCCTGCTTTATCTTACCCTTGTCTTTTAATGCTACCATATCAACGACACCACCAGCTTCAAAGCCTGAGAGATCTTGTATATTAATTATAGAATATTGCCTTCGAGACCTGTTCTTAAATCCCCGTTTAGGTAGCCTCCTATATATAGGCATCTGCCCACCTTCAA
>CAZVAH010000007.1:6140-14735 GCA_964625035.1 uncultured Bacteriovoracaceae bacterium
TCCTGAACGGGCCTTTTGCCCTCTCATTCCTCTGCCACAAGTCTTACCTTTCCCGGACGCATCTCCCCTGCCTACACGACGTGCCACCTTCTTAGAACCCCCAACTGGTCTCAAGTTAGACAAATTCAACATCAGATCTCCTCCACCTCTAATAGATGTGGTATCCTTTTTATAGCGCCACGTAGGCCAGGACTATCTTTTAAGACCCTTGACCTTCCTCGCCTTTTCAGCCCTAAAGACTTCACTGTAGCGCGCACCTTCTTGGTCTGACCAATAATAGAACGTTTCAAAGTAACCTTTATATACCGATCCAAAACCTATTTCCCTTTATTAGTTCTTAAATAATCGAGTTCTATACCTCGTTTTGCTTCCACATGTTCTAATGGCTCTATCTTTTGAAATGCATCAAATGTAGCCCTTACTACATTGTGGGAATTGTTGGAACCCAAACACTTGGTCACTACATTGCGTATCCCTGCTGCCTCCATTACCGCACGAACAGCACCACCTGCAATGACCCCTGTACCCGGTGAGGCTGGCTTTAGTAAAACCCTTCCCCCACCAAATTCACCTATTACCTTGTGAGGAATAGTCCCACCTATTATAGGGACATCTATCATGGCCTTTTTCGCCACCTCTATCCCTTTACGTATACTTACAGCCACCTCCTTTGCCTTACCTACACCATGACCTACTTTACCACTACCATCTCCTACAACTACCATTGCGCTAAAATGAAAACGCTTCCCCCCTTTGACAACCTTGGATACACGATTGACAAATACTACCTTATCTATTAGCTCTTCTTCCCGTGTTCCTTTTCTATCTACCTGTACCAACATTCATCTCCTTGATCAAAACTTTAGACCACCGCCCCTTGCAGCATCGGCCAATGCCTTTACTTTACCGTGATATTTATATCCCCCTCTATCAAACACTACCTTCTCGATTCCCTTTTCTTTTGCCTTCTTGGCTAAAACCGTACCTACTTCTCTGGCGGCATCCATAGTAAAACCTTTAGTCTTGTCCTTAATCTCCGGACTCAGGCTAGATGCACTCACTAAGGTATTCCCTTTGGTATCATCTATGATCTGGGCATATATATATCTATTGGCCCTGTAAACACAAACCCTGGGGCAATTCTCACTGCCTTCTACCTTCCTGCGTATTCTCAAATGACGAAGATCTCTTCCTTCTTCCTTAGCTCTTTTTCCACGCATAATATATCTCCTCGGAGTTAAGCCTTGGCAGCAGCGCTCTTACCAGGTTTGAGCCTCACCTGCTCTCTTAAGTACCGTATACCTTTCCCTTTATATGCATCTGGAGGCCGTATCTTCCTTATCCTTGCAGCCACATCACCCACAAGTTCTTTATCAATACCCTCTATATCTATAATCCCCCTGGAGACCTTAGCTGAAATGCCCTTTGGTAGTACAAATTCTACAGGGTGTGAATATCCAACCGTCAATATCAGATGGCTACCTTTAATTTCAGCCCTGTACCCTACACCTACTATCTGAAGCGTCTTTTTAAATCCCTGGGTTACACCTACAACCATATTGTTCACCAACGATCTTACAAGACCATGAAACGCCCCTGTCTGTCTTGATTCATCCAAGGCCATTACAAATAAATATCCCTTCTCCTTTTTTATCTCAATATTACCTACAATAGGTCTTGAGAGTATACCAGTAGGTCCTTTTACCTCTACAATTCCTTTACTTATCTTCACATCTACACCATCTGGTACTGGTATAGGCATCTTTCCAACCCTAGACATTTCCCCTCACCATACTCTCAACAATACTTCACCACCTGCCCTCTTTGTCCGGGCGGATCGGTCTGTCATGACCCCTTTGGATGTACTCACTATGACTATTCCTAAGCCGTCCCTAACTCTTGGGATGTCTGAAACCCCACGATATACCCTCCGACCTGGCTTAGATATCCTCTCAATACCACTAATAACAGGTTTAGCATTATAGTACTTTAACGTTATCTGTAAAATCCCCTGCTCCCCATCTTCTATTACCTTATACCCCTTTATGTACCCTTCTCGCTTAAGGATATCCACAATGGCTATCTTCATCTTGGATGCAGGCACATCAACAGTCAGCATCATTGCCTGCCCCCCATTCCTTATCCTTGTACTTATATCCGCAATAGGATCAGTAATCATCGTTCATTTCCTCTACCAGCTGGATTTTCTTATACCAGGGATCTCTCCCCTCATTGCATATGTCCTTAAACATATCCTGCAAATACCAAACTTTCTATAATATCCCCTTGGCCTTCCACAAATAATACACCTGTTATACTGTCTCACTTTAAATTTCGGTGTTCTCTTTGCCTTTGCTATCATAGATTTCTTGGCCATAATATATCCTTCTACCTCCTGAATGGCATCCCAAAGGAATTAAGAAGCGATCCGCCTTCTTCGTCTGTCTTAGCAGTGGTTACAATAGTTATATTCATACCACGAACCTTATCAACCTTATCATAGTCGATCTCTGAAAATACTGTCTGATCCCTTAGGCCCAAGGTATAATTGCCTCTTCCATCAAAGCCCTTAAGTAATAAACCTCTAAAATCCCTCTCACGAGGAAGGACTGCATTGATTAACCTATCCAGAAATTCATACATCCTCTCCCCCCTCACTGTCACCTTACAACCTATAGGCATCCCCTCTCTGATCTTAAATGCAGCAATAGACTTTCTTGCCCTGGTAACGATTGGCCTCTGACCTGAAATGACGGATAGCTCCTCAAGGGCCCTATCTATTACCTTTATATCCTGTACAGCATCCCCAAGCCCCATGTTTATAATTATCTTCACAACCTTGGGCACTTCATGCATATTCTTATATCCGAACTCCCGGGCAAGTGCGGGTATTGTCTCTCGATTATATAAGTCCTTCAATCTAGCCATTTTTTACCTACCTCATACATCCAACTCTTCTCCACAGTTCTTACAGATCCTTACCTTTTCACCACCTGCATGAAACTTGTATCCCACCTTCATGCCTCGATCACACTTGGGGCACACAAGCGCTATATTTGAGATATGGATACTTGATTCCTTCTCAATAATTCCACCTTGAGCTGTTTTCGTTGGCTTTTGATGTCTCTTTACCATATTAACGCGCTCCACAAGCACTTTATCGTTTTTCTTAAAGAGCTTTATTACCTTTCCCTTCTTACCACGATTCTTGCCACACAGAACTTCTACAGTATCACCCTTTTTTATCTTGCTGGATTCATACCTTGCCATCTTTCACCCCTTTTAGATCACCTCAGGCGCAAGGGAGACTATCTTCATAAAATTCTTAGCCCTGAGCTCTCTTGCAACGGGCCCAAAGATACGTGTGCCGATAGGTTCCATTTGGTTATTGAGTAGTACTGCAGAATTTTCATCAAACCTTATACATGAACCATCTTTTCTTCTATATGTCCTTTTTGCCCTTACCACAACAGCCTTACACACCTCTCCCTTCTTAACCCTTGACTGGGGTAGAGCCTGTTTGACACTCACGACTATCACATCTCCCAAAGAGGCATACCTCCGCCTAGTACCACCAAGGACCTTTATACACATCACCTCTCTCGCACCAGAATTATCAGCCACCTTGAGTCTTGTCTGCTGTTGAATCATGTACTGCCTCCACTCTGCCTATAGAGAGCCTAATCTTGCCTCTCCAGAATACTTACAACCCGCCAGCGTTTGCCTTTACTCAACGGCCTACACTGCCGTATAATGACCTTGTCTCCCGCCCTGCACTCATTTCTCTCATCATGCGCCTTAAAGGATTGACGCTTACGAATATATTTTTTGAAGACAGGGTGTTTTTCTAACCTCTCCACAGTTATGACAACTGTCTTGTCCATCTTGTCACTGGTGACTAAACCTTCAAGCTCCATCTCTTTAAGCCTTCTCCTGCCTACTTTTTTCTCCAAGAATAGTATGTATTCTTGCAATATTACCTCTCAACTTTTGAATGAGAGTTATATCTTTTAATTGGCCTGTTGCCTTTTTAAACCGAGTATCCATGAGTTTTCCTTCAATCTTGACCTTTAGTTGGAGCAACTCATCTGCTGATTTTTCTCTTAACTCATTCGGCTTCATCAAGACCCTCCCGTGTTACCAATCGTGTCTTTATAGGAAGTTTGTGAGAAGCCAAACGGAACGCCTCCTTTGCCTGATCACGAGTCACACCATCAATCTCAAATAGAATCCTGCCTGACCTTACTGCAGCAACCCATTCCTCAGGGGCACCTTTGCCTTTACCCATCCTAGTCTCAGCAGGTTTCTTGGTAGTTGGCTTATCAGGAAAGATCCTGATCCATATCTTCCCGCCCCTCTTAACAGAACGCGTGATAGCAACCCTAGCAGACTCTATTTGCCTTGCAGTAATCCAACAGGATTCTAAGCCCTGCAATGCATATCGGCCAAAGTTTACCTTTGTCCCCCTCTCTCTAGAACCCACTATGCGTCCCCGCTGTTTTTTTCTGTATTTAACCTTGTTTGGCATCAACATAGCCTAATTCCTTTTATGTGCTAACCCCTTCTTCTTTCTCTATTACCTCACCATGAAAAATCCAAACCTTTACACCTATGGTACCATATACAGTATGGGCCGTTGCAACTCCATAATCTATATCAGCCCTTAATGTATGCAGGGGCACCCTTCCTTCCATATACCACTCTTTTCTGGCTATCTCAGCCCCTGCCAACCTGCCACCACAGGCCACCTTTATCCCTTGCGCACCCATCCTTATGGCCTGAGTTACTGCTCGTCTCATAGCGCGTCTATATGCCACTCTTCGAACCAACTGATTGGCAATACCCTCCGCAACAATCTTTGCATTTGTCTCTGGCCTTCTTACCTCTTTTATCTCCAACATAATATCACTGCTGGCAAACTTAGCTAAATCATTCTTTAGTTGTTCTGTACCCTGACCCTTTCGACCTATTACAAGGCCAGGCCTACCTGTATAGATAATTATCTTAATCTTAGTAGCAGCCCTTTCAACTATAACATCCGATATGCCCGCGTGCCTCAAACTCTCAAATATAAATCGCCGTATCTTTACATCTTCTAAAAACATATCAGAAAATCCCTTACCGGCAAACCACTTGGCTTTCCAATCCTTTTCTATACCCAACCTGAATCCGTATGGATGAACTTTTTGACCCACTAATCCTCCCTTTTTAAATCTCTTCTAATACTACTGATATATGACTCGTCCTTTTTAATATATGACCTACCCTGCCCATTGCTCGTGGCCTAAATCGTTTTATAGTAGGGCCTCCATCTATCACAATAGACTTCACGTAGAGATTGTCTACATCCATAACCCCTGTAGACATAGCATTGGCCACAGCAGAATTAAACACCTTCGATATTATAGCTGCCCTTTTCTTATCCATATGGGTCAAGATCCTCAAGGCATCTCCTATCGGCTTTCCCCTTACCTGATCTGCTATTAATCTAGTCTTTCCAGGTGAAATCCTTGAATATCTAAGTACTGCCTTTGCCTCCATCTCTAGCGCCGCTCCTTTCTCTTAGACTTTCTATCTGCAGCATGACTATAAAATGTCCGGGTAGGAGAATATTCACCTAATTTGTGACCCACCATCTCCTCTGTAACATAAACTGGCATAAACCTTTTGCCGTTATGTACAGCAAAGGTAAGGCCTATAAATTCCGGCAGTATTACTGATCGCCTGGACCATGTCTTTATTACCCTCCTGCTATCTGTCTGACTAGCTTCAAGCGCCTTTTTCAAAAGATGCTCATCAACAAATGGCCCTTTTTTAAGTGAGCGAGACACTACTTATTTCCTCCTCTTTACAATATACTTATTCGAGTCCTTATGACGCTTCCTGGTCTTGTGCCCCTTTGTAGGAACTCCCCACGGGGAGGTTGGATGATTACCCTTTACCCTGCCTTCTCCTCCACCATGCGGATGATCCACAGGATTCATTGCAACACCCCTTACTGTAGGCCTGATATTAAGCCAGCGAGACCGGCCTGCCTTACCTGTAGTAATATTAGAGTGATCCACATTGCCTACCTGGCCAATAGTGGCCCTGCATTCAAAAAATATCTTCCTCGCTTCACCAGAAGGCATTTTTATATGAACATACCTATCTTCCTTAGCCAAAATCTGACCATATGCACCAGCAGCCCTTATAATCTGCCCACCTTTATCAGGTCTAATCTCTACATTGTGAACAAATGTGCCAAGAGGTATTGCCTTCAACTTAAGCACATTCCCAGGCTTTATATCAGCATCATCCGATGTAATCACGAAATCCCCTACACTCAAGCCCTCTGGCCAGAGAATGTATCTCTTCTCTCCATCTGCATAGCAGACCAAAGAAATTCTCGCAGAACGATTAGGATCATATTCTATGGTCACTACCTTTCCATGCACATCAGCTTTATCACGTTTGAAATCCACAATCCTATAAAGCCTTTTATGCCCACCTCCCTGCTGACGTACTGTAATACGACCAGCTTTATTGCGACCTGCCCTATTCTTTATATACTGAGTCAGGGATTTCTCGGATTCATTTGTCGTGATCTCTGTAAATCCAGAGACCGTCATGAAACGTCTTCCAGCTGATGTAGGGCTAAATCCTCTTATAGCCATACCTTATACTCCTTCATAGATTTCAATGCTCTCGCCACGTCTTATCTTTACAATGGCCTTTTTCCAGGTAGGACTCTTGTACTCATGGCGCCTCCATCTCTTTTTCTTACCCTTTACTCTAAGAGTCCGTACATCTTCTACATGAACATTAAAAAGCCCCTCTACTGCCTTTTTTATCTCTATCTTATTGGCATCTCTGGCCACCTTAAAGACTGCTTTATTATCTTCTTGACGCATAGCCGTGCCCTTTTCCGTAATCAGCGGAGCTTCAATTATCCTTGTAAAATCTTTCATTTAGCCAAAGCCTCCTCGATCCAAGCTATGGCATCAAGATCCAGTATCAACCCCTTACGTTTAATGATGTCATGCACATTAAGCCCTTTCACATCTAATACCTTGCTATGACTCACATTCCTCGAGGCCAAGGATACTACACTATCGATATTGCCCATAACCACCAGAGCATCCTCCACCCCCAATAAATGCAAGGCCTTTAAAAAAAGTTTTGTCTTTGCCTCTTCTAATACTATCCTATCAACTACCTTGAGCATACCCTCGTTTAGTTTCATACTTAAGGTAGAACGCAGAGCTATCTTCCTCACCTTTTTGGGTAATTTTTTGGCATAATTTCTATTGTTAGGTCCAAAGATTACACCACCACCTCTCCATAACGGAGATCTAATAGTCCCTGCTCGAGCCCTGCCTGTCCCCTTCTGACGCCATGGTTTCGCACCCCCCCCAGAGACGCCTGATCTGCCTTTAGTCTTGGCTGAGCCTGTCCTGCGGTTTGACAGCTGCCACACCACTACATCATGGATCAAATGGGGCTCTACCTCACAGCAAAATATATCATCTCTAAGGTCTATCTTCTTGAGTCTTTCTCCAGTCATGTTATACACATCAACAGCAGGCACCACTACTCTCCTTACTTTCTCATGATAACAAGATGCCCTTTTGCTCCTGGAACAGCACCTTTTATTATCAACAGGTTCTCTTCAGCCCTCACATCTATAACCTCTAACTCTCTTAGGGTCACCCTTGCGCCACCCATACGTCCTGGCATCCTTTTACCCTTGAACACTCTACTAGGGTCAGCCGAACAACCAATAGATCCAGTTGCCCTATGTATAAGGGAACCATGACTCGCAGGAAGTCCCCCAAACCCGTGTCTCTTGACCACCCCTGCAAAGCCTTTGCCTTTTGATGTACCTGTGACCTTTATCTTTTCTCCCTTTTTAAAGACATCTCCAACCTTTATCTCATCGCCTATATTAACAGATGCCATATCATCACAATTGATCTCTTTTATGTAGTAGAAATAGCCCTTGCCCGCCTTGTCCTGATGACCCCTCAGGGGTTTATTAACCCTTAATGCCTTTTTAGGGCAAAAACTGACAACAATAGCATCATATCCATCTTTTTGCCTTACCTTCTTCTGAATTACAAAACAGGGCCCTGCCTCTAAAAGTGTCACAGGAACCAAAACACCATCTTCCATAAATATCTGACTCATTCCTAGCTTTTTACCCAACATCCCCTTAATCATATGATCCCCCGCTTCCATTTAGAGCTTTATCTCCACATCTACACCCGCTGATAAATCCAGCTTCATTAATGAATCTACAGTCTGCTGATTGGGCTCCAAGATATCTACAAGCCTTTTGTATGTACGAATCTCAAACTGATCCCTGGATTTCTTATCCACATGGGGAGACCTCAACACACAGAATTTCTCTATCCTGGTAGGCAGTGGAATCGGTCCTGCGATCTTCGCACCTGTCCTGCGAGCAGCCTCAACTATCTCCTGTACAGACTGATCTATTAGCTTATGATCGTATGCCTTAAGTCTTATACGTATCCTTGGTGTCTCCATTCATACTTCCTTACTCTATAATCTTTACTACCACGCCTGCGCCGACAGTCCTTCCACCTTCCCTGA
>CAZVAH010000008.1:0-2156 GCA_964625035.1 uncultured Bacteriovoracaceae bacterium
TGTTTACTGTAAAGTGGTGGAAGCGGTTATCAACTCGCATACTGAGGTCAAAGACTCTGCTATCACAGGTGAGCCTGATCTTATGAGGGGGGCAATAATCAAGGCATATGTTGTAAAGGATGATCCTCTGCTTACTGAAAAGGCATTAAAAAGTTTTGCCAGAACACAACTGGCATCGTATAAGGCACCCAGAAAGATTGTATTTGTAGAAGAGATACCAAGAGATGCTAATAGAAAGGCTATATTAGAGAATATAGAAAATCCGTGATGGAGGAATGCAATCTTTGTCCAAGGCATTGCAACATAGATCGAGCTGCAAAAGAGGGCACCTGTAGGGCAAAAGATTATATTAAAATCGGCGCCATTGTAATACACAAAGGAGAAGAGCCCCCTTTTATACAGGGTGAAGGCTCTGGGGCCATATTCTTTTCCGGGTGCCCCATGAGATGCGAGTATTGCCAGAACAAAGAGATAAGCCATGCCAACTTTGGAACTCCTGTCAAAATCGACCGCTTAACCCAATATATGATCAAATTGCAAAGGCTTGGGTGTTCAAATATAAACCTTGTCTCCCCAACACACTATACCCCATGGATAATCAAGTCTCTAACCCAGGCAAAAGGAATGGGACTGAGCCTACCCATTATTATAAATTCCAGCGGCTATGAGCGAATATCTACTGTACAGAGGTGGTATGAGCATGCTCGTATATACTTAATAGATCTAAAGTACGGCGACAATCGGACAGGTAAGATCTTAAGCAAGGTGTCCAACTATTGGGACATAGCCCGCAAGATCATAGAGCATATCTGGAAAGCTGTTGGGCCGCTTAAAGAGGATACACAAGGGAGAGCTGTAAATGGACTTCTCATAAGACACCTGCTTCTGCCAGGCATGCTCTCAAACCCGTTTGCTGTATTAGAATTTCTCGCAGACATATCGCTTAAGATACCTATAAGCATCATGTCACAGTATAACCCAAAGTGCTATACCGGAGATATAGAAGACATGAAAAGAGCCATCTCAAAGGACGAATACCAGGTGGTATTAGATAAGGCCATCTCTCTAGGCTTTAGGACCATATATACCCAAGAAATAGACTCTGCTCAAGGGTATCTCCCCGACTTTCGCGCATCAAGACCTTTCGGGGACCATATAAACTTACTTATTACATAAAATACCTAAACATTTCCAGAAACTCTCCCGATAGGAAACAACATATGGCATTAATACGTTCAGAGCATGCTGAAAAATATAGAGAAGAGACAAATGCTCTACTTTATCAGAAAGTATGGGCAATATTATGGATAGGGATAATTCTTATCCCTTTATTTACTGT
Source organism: uncultured Bacteriovoracaceae bacterium (assembly GCA_964625035.1). GTDB lineage: Bacteria > Desulfobacterota > Desulfomonilia > UBA1062 > UBA1062 > JAGGYK01. Next base: position 1,340 of record CAZVAH010000008.1, read on the forward strand.
CCTGGATTATGTAGTTGTAAGGGATTCCCTGGAGTTATTCTTTATCTATAGGATTACCTGTGCAGGCCTCTTCTTAATCCTTCTATGGATCTATCTGACCGAGATAGGACGTAGACACCCATTCGTGATAGCCATTACCGCTTATATACTAGCTGGGTCAACCATATCTATGATGGTGGTCAACTTAGGTGGTTATGCCTCATTTTATTATGTTGGCATACTTATGGTGCTGGTCACCTTTTCTACATTTCTGCCGTTGAATGCAAGGCAGGGCACTATCTCCGGTCTTCTATTATATTTTATATACGCCGTACCTATTTTTCTACTTTGTGAGCCAACAAGTGCCAATATAAGGATGTTTTTTAATAATAGCTTCTTTTTTATATTCTTTATCCTCATCACTATTGCCCAGTGTTATTGGGAAACAAAAGCATGGGAAAGGGAGTTTAAACTCAGGACGGAGATGGACAATCTGGCCCAGAGACTCTCATACTATGCACATAACTTAGAGGAAGATGTAGACAAGAGGTCAAAAGCGCTACAGGAGTCAGAGCTACGCTACAGGGAACTATATGAGAATATCATAGACATAGTGATACTTACTGATAGACAAGGCAACATACTCATGGCCAATCCCCGGTTCTATGATACGATAGGCATATCAAAAGATACCAACCTTGGCTTTACATTTATGAAATTTATCCATCCAGATGACGTAGATCTGGTAAAAAAGCAGCTTCTTGACAGGCTTATCCATCAGAAGGATGTGGAAAATATCCAATTCAGAATAATAAATAAATACAATAAGATATTTGAT
>CAZVAH010000008.1:2166-9766 GCA_964625035.1 uncultured Bacteriovoracaceae bacterium
GATAATAGCCTCATTGGTTATCAGATGGTTGTAAGAGATATAACAGAGCGCAAGAAGTTAGAAGATGAACTTATAGAATCCTATAAAAGGGTCCACAGCGCAAGGAGCGCAACCATACTCGGTCTTGCAAAACTGGCAGAATACAGGGATAGTGATACTGGTGCCCACTTGGAGAGGATAAGAGAATTTTCGAAAATCCTGGCCCAAGAACTCGCCAAGCAACCAAAATACAAAGACCACATCACAGAAGAATACATAGAGGATCTATACAATTCATCAATTCTCCATGATATAGGAAAGGTGGGTGTGCCTGACTCCATCCTATTAAAACCAGGGAAACTTACACGTGAAGAATTTGAGATCGTGAAGCGTCATTCCAGGATCGGTGGAGATGCCCTAAAGACAGTTGAAACCAGGATCGAGGGACAATCTTTCCTTTCATTGGGTAAAGAGATTGCATACTATCATCATGAAAAATGGGACGGCACAGGATACCCCGAAGGTCTAAAAGGTGAACAAATACCTCTATCAGCCAGGATTGTGGCATTAGCAGATGTATATGATGCCCTGACATCTAAAAGATGTTATAAAGAGGCATTCTCTCATGAAAAGTCATACGAAATCATTTTAAATGATAAGGGCACACACTTTGATCCAGATATAGTAGATACATTTGTAAGGATGGAAAAAGAATTCAATAATATTCGCAAAGCAATACACAGTGAGCCCCAAAAAACTTTAGCTCCCATATTAAAAAAAGCGAGTGGTAATAACACAAAATAGTTGCCTCAAGCACTTCCTATACCCTATAACCCTGAGTTTCTCACCCCTTAGATCCTCTAATGGATTGGTTTCTTATATCAGGATGCCTGTAAAAAGACCATGGTAACACTTCGTCCTTTGGTCGTCTCCTTAATACATAATAATCAGGGTTTTTAGGCCAAGCAATTAAGATGCCTTTCCATTCATTTGTTTCATGTTTTGCCAACTCTATAATCAGATTCAATACCATCCTATCTCCTCTGGCAAGAATGGCTTGCAGGTGAGCCCACTTAGGACCTTCAAAACTAATAGAGATATTGGTCATACCCTTCAATCCTTTGACAATACGCCTTATACGATCCTTTGCCTGGCTAAGATCTAGCATGGGGAGCCTTTCATATGGGGTATGGGGTTTGGCTACCATAGTGTTTATGTTCACAGATACATGACCTAACTTTTTATTGCCTCTTGAAACCTTTATAAATGTCTGCCTGATACGTCTTATCAAGTCTATCGTGTCATCTATATGAGATAGATCCTCATTGGGTAGCCCTATAATAAAGTATAGTTTTATATCCCTTATTCCAGATGATACCAAGGTATGTATATCACTGAGTATTGTATCATTTCCTATACGCTTTCCTATGGAATATCTCAGTTCCTGTGAACCAGCCTCAGGTGCCAATGTAACACCTTTTACCTGGGATAGTTTCAATAGTCCAAGTAAGTCATCTGTTATCATTCCTGGCCTTAAGGAGGGAGGGGCTATCTTTGCGTTTAGACCTATAATTGTATTATATAGAAGTGGCACATCTGGATGGTCATTAATGGCAGTACTCACTAACCCCACCTTTAGACCTAATTCAGTAGATTGCTCAAATAAGGGCTTAAGTCTTTTTATATCCATGGGTCTGAATGGCTGGTAGATCTGCCTGGCACTGCAGAATTTACATCCCCAAGGACAGCCCCTTGCAATCTCTACAAGAAACATATCCCCAAATACAGTATTCCTTGTGATTATATGAGTATGTGCAGGAGTAGCTATAGGCTCTAACACAGATATTACAGGCGTAGGCCCCTTAAATCCTGTAATAACACCATTTACTACAACAGGATATGTCCTGGATGGGATATATATTCCATCTTTGCCTTCAAGTATATCTAAAACCTTTTCATAGGTATCCCCGGTGGTAAATGCCTGATAGAGTACATCTGCTACATTCTCTCCGTCACCTAAAAAACATATATCCATGGCCTCGGCTACTGGCTCAGGATTAAGGGTGAGGGTGGCTCCGCCTGCAATAATACAGGGTTTGCCTTTCCTTGATGTAGCTCTAATGGGAATCCTGTTTTTTAATAGTATCTTTATCATATTAATCAAATCAAGTTCATAGGAGATACTAAAGGCAATTATATGAAAGTCAGACAAAGCCCGTAATGACTCAACAGACCTTGGTGTATCCATAAAAAAACGCTCGCAGACAATCCCAGGGTGTTCATTTAACACCCTATATATTGTGTGAACCCCCAGATTAGACATACCAATCCAGTAGGTATTAGGGTAGACCAGTGCGATATTTAATTTGCCGCCAGGATCCTTACGTATGATGCCTTTCTCATTGGACATCGATTCCTAGGCCCTTGATCTTTCTATGCAGATTGCTCCTTTCCACACCTATCAGCTCTGCTGTCTTTGATATATTAAATCCTGTTTCGGCAAGCTTTCTGATAATAAATTTCTTCTCAAATTCTGCCCTTGCATCCTTTAGTAGGGGCATGCCAAAGATTTCATCTGTCTCTGAGAAGATCCTCGGACCAAGGGGGGAAATATCATCGGCTGTTATATTATCACCTGGAGTCATTATTACAAGCCTCTCAACAATATTCTTTAGTTCTCTCACATTCCCTGGCCAGTTATGTTGGATGAGCTTTTTTATAGCACCCTCTGTGATAGTCTTTTTCTTGCCATTATTAAGTGGAGCGAATAACTCTAGAAAATGATCAACCAACTCTGAAATATCTTCCTTACGCTGTCTCAAGGGAGGCACAGTAATAGGTATTACATTTAATCTATAATATAGATCTTGTCTGAATCTGCCTTCCTGTATTTCTTTCTCCAGATCCTTATTTGTGGCTGTTACAACCCTTACATCCACTTCAATGGTCTGTGATCCTCCTACCCTCTCAAATCTCTGCTCCTGAAGGATCCTTAAGATCTTTGCTTGTGTTGATAGACTCATATCGCCTATCTCATCTAAAAATATGGTTCCTTTATCTGCAAGATCAAACTTTCCACGCCTCCTCTCTGTAGCACCGGTAAACGCCCCCTTTTCATGTCCGAACAATTCACTCTCAATGAGTTCTTCAGGTATAGCTGCGCAATTTACCTCTACAAAGGCACCTTTCGTCCTCTTACTTGCATTATGTAACATACGTGCTGCAAGCTCTTTTCCCGTACCATTTTCTCCAAGGATAAGTACCCATGCATCAGAAGGTGCAACCAATTCAATTTCTTGTTTGAGTTTTTTTATTGCGGGAGAGCTACCTATAGTACTGCTATCTTTCCCTGCTGATCCCCTTAAAAAGGCATTTTCTTCTTCTAGTGCCTTCATATAGATAGCATTATTTATACTGACTATGAGCTTATTTAGATCTACTGGCTTTTCAACAAAATCCATGGCCCCTGATTTTATAGCCTTTACAGCGGTCTCAATACTCCCGTGCCCTGTCATTATAATCACAGGCAATCCCGGATCATCCCTCTTTATATCCTTTAGGACATCTAGCCCGTCTCTTCCCGGTAGCCATACATCCAGGAGGATAATATCTATCTCCTCCTTGCCCGCTAATATCTTTAAGGCCTCTTCGCCGGTGGCAGCAAGTATTGCATTAAACCCCTCATCCTCAATGACTCCCTGTAAGGAGGACCTTATACTTTCCTCATCATCTACTATCAATACAGAATGTTTCATAAACTATACCTTTACTGGGAGTTCTATGCTGAAAACAGTACCAGCTGGTGTATTATCTCTTACTCGTATGAACCCATTATGGTCAGCTATAATCCTATTTACTATAGCCAGTCCCAGTCCTGTACCTCCTTTCTTCGTAGAGAAGTATGGTTCAAACAACCTATCTTTTGCATTCTTAGGGATGCCCACCCCTGTATCTCTTATCTCCAAGGTAGCAATATAAACAGCTTTGTCATATGATGTCTTTATCATTACCTTTTTTGCGGGGTTATTGTTTTCTCTCACAGCTGCAGTGGCATTTTCTAATAGATTTGCTATGGCCCTGCTCATTTGAGGCCTATCTATTTCTACAGGGGGGAGAGCCTCATCTGTTGATATAATATAGTCTATATCAGGATGTGCCTGTCTGTATAATGCAACAGTATCAGTTACCACACTATTTAAATCATCTGGCACTGGTATAGAACTTGGCATCTTTGCAAAGGCAGAAAACTCATCTACAAGACGTTTCATTTCATCTACCTGGCCTATAATAACCCTGGTACATTCATCAAAGATTCCCCCATCATCACCTACCTTTCCCATATACCTGCGCCTGAGTCTCTGAGCTGATAATTGTATGGGGGTAAGGGGATTCTTTACCTCATGAGCAATCCTTCTTGCCACCTCCCGCCATGCTGCCATCCTCTGCATCTTTTGTAATTGTGTGAGGTCATCAAATACCACTACCATCCCCATATACTCGTTATTATCATCATATAATAAGGATGCATGAACCATTAATGTCAATCTGCTCTCTCCTATAGTGAGGGCAAGCTGCCTTTCAATGGCAGTGCCTTTAGATCGCTTCAGATCTTCTACAAGATCTTCTATTATAGGGATATGTTCTTCTTTTAGTACCTCCATAAAGGGTTTATTTAGAACCTTGTCTGTGTGTATAGATAGCATCTTCTGCGCAGCCGGGTTGATCATGGATATCTTATCCCTACTATTAATAGAGATAACCCCTGCTGATATGTTATTAACAACGGTCTGTATGTAACGGCTCCTATATGCCAATTCATTATACGCCATCTCTAGGTTTGTCCTTGATTCTGTGAGATCTCTTACCATGGCATTGAAGTCCTGAACCAATATACCCAGTTCATCATTTGCCTTAGCTTCTATGGTAAATCCAAGATCCCCCCTTGAGATCCTCTGAGTCCCTTCCACTAACCTTTCTATAGGTATAGTAAGGCCTTTTGAAAGGTTTAGGCCAAACCAGATGGCAGAAAATATTATTAATAGGGTTATTGATGTAAGGGTAATCATATAGCCGGTCTTTATAGGACCTTTTAGCCTGCGAGCTTGCATATAGTCTGTAAATGATCCCTTTATCATAAAGAGCCTCTCAGACAAACTCTCAGGGATATAATAATTTACCACCAGTACTCCTACTATATCCTTAGGGTTATATGAAGATTTTATAGGGACAATGCCCTCTATAATATCTGCTTTACCTGTCCTTACAACAATAGGTATGGCTTTGCCCTCCATTGCCCTATGGACTATACTGGATTCCGGGCTGGGCAAACTTGTTATCCCCATCTCAGGGGCCAAGAGCTTGACTAATTCTTCTCCTTGAGCAGAAAAGATCTCCACAGCAGACAAACGGAACAAGGCCATCTTTTCATCTAGAAGTGCATGTAATATCTCTAAGTTACCTTCCTTTAAGAGTCTCCTCTCTGTAATCTCCTTTGAGATAGATACGGCATAGTGAATGGCATCATCTGATGCTTCTTTATAGTATACATTTGCCACATCCATAGAGTCCTCTATAGACTGCTCTACCTCTTTTGAAAGCCAGCTTTCCATACTACGATTCAAAAAAATGATACTTGTGATAAATAACACCGTTGTAGGTATTATGGTTAGCGTTACAAAGGCGGCTACTAATTTAGTCCTGAGCTTTGCCCCTAGGATTCCCTTTTTGCGTTCCAGCAAAAGCCTCACAATATTTCGAGTTACCAGAAATATAACCAGGATCAGTAAAACTACATTAAGGTTAATAAGGGCAAATACAAGAATACTATTGGATGGAAGCATGCCTGCGTCTATATTCCCTATTCTTGTCTCTGCTATAGTAAGGAGGATTATCACACCAATGAGAACAAATACGATCAGCATCTCTCTATTTCTTTTGGTCATACCTTTACCCTTATTACTCCTATATTCTACAGTAGATCTCTCTAATCTTCGATATAAGTTCTATATGCAATCTATGATTGGCCTTATTGGCCTTTATCTCGCCCTTTATAGGAGAACCTAAAAGCCATAGATCTCCCAAGATGTCCAGTACCTTGTGCCGTACAAATTCATCTTTGAAACGAAGTCCTTCTGGATTGATTATGTTCTCCATATCTACCAGAACTGCATTATGAAGCCCCCCACCCAGAGCAAGCCCCATTCTTCTCATCTGCTCTATATCACACAACCTCCCAAATGTCCTTGCAGGTGCAATCTCATCTACATAATTATTGCCTTTAAACATATACTCCTGACTCCCGATTGCAGGATCTTCAAACTCAATCCTGTAGCTAAGGCTAAACGCACCCGGGTATACTTCCACCCTGGAATTATTATCCCCTACAACTATTGGAGACTTTATCTCTATAGGAAAGATGTCCTGATCAAGCTCTTCAATCCCTACCTTATCAAGCTGTCTCACAAAGGGCAGAGCCGAACCATCCATTGAGGGGAGCTCTTCTCCTTTGATCTCTATTTCACAGTCTGTAATGCCAAGCCCATATAGGGCAGACATAAGGTGCTCAACCGTGGATATACATACATCTCCCTTACCAAGGGTTGTATTTAATCTGGTATCAACCACATTCTCCGGCCTTGCAGGAATCTTTGTATCATCCCGGACAAATACAATCCCACCGGTTGAAGATGGTCTGATATTTAACCCTACATGTTCCCCCTTATGTAATCCCACCCCTTCAATATAGAGAGGCCTTAAAATGGTCTTTCGCTTCATATACAACACCTTTTTATTTCGACTAATATACTACTTTACAATCTTAAGCTCCAGCCAATTTTCTTGTATACGATGATCATATCTTCTTACTTGATGTAAAGTGACATTTCATAGCTATATAAAAATTCCTTACATGGATTGCTCTATAGAGTCCTACCCTGACTCAGGACACTTATCCACCATCTTATTAGGGGCTTTTGCCTCTTGTAACCCATAACTACATTGAGGTATATTCAGCAAGTTAAACTATGGAAGGCCTTGAAGACTGGAGGGAGAGCGATCAGAATTGGTAAAGGGTGTATTCTGCACAAAGGAGACAACACAAGGGGTAGAATCTAGTCCAGCCCCCATTGCATCAGTGCTGAGAGATATGCTCCCGGGACAGGATATTTGCGTACTAAATCAGATACATTCTGATCGTATTATTACTTCAGAAGAAGTACCAGGGGGAAAGATACCGGATGCAGATGGTATTGTATCAAGAGATCCGAACAAGATCTTGTGCGTAAGGACAGCAGATTGCTTACCTGTCCTTGCATGGGGATCTGGTGGAAATATAATAGCAGCAATCCACGCAGGATGGCGAGGGCTTTCCAAGGGTATTGTAAAAAAGGGGATAGGGGTTATGAAGGACCTGGGGGCAAGAGATATCGAAATCTTCCTTGGGCCAGCCATAGGCCCATGCTGTTTTGAGGTAAGTTATACTATTGGGGAAAAGATCAGCCCTACATTAAACAGGCGCATAAATGGCTCTTATTACATAGATCTATGGGAGGTAGCGTCCTATCAAGCACACTTATCAGGCATACCATTTCATAAAATCCATACATTTAAAATTTGTACATCA
>CAZVAH010000008.1:9776-14411 GCA_964625035.1 uncultured Bacteriovoracaceae bacterium
GTTATAAGGAGCTGTTTTTTTCATACCGCGGGGATGGGGCATTCACAGGAAGAAATATATCTGTCATAGGAGGTAACTCTTGGTTATTGCCGGGCTTACGGGCGGGATAGCTACAGGAAAATCCACTGTTGCATCCATACTTAGGAAGGCAGGCGCTGTAGTAATAGATGCAGATGAAATCGCCCGTAATATGGTAAGAAAGGGGCTACCTGCATGGAAAGAGATTGTGGAGCATTTTGGAAAACAAGTGCTTTCTTCAGAAGGCGAGATCGATAGAAAGGCTCTAGGGGATATCATATTTAATAATGCAGCCGAAAAGGAGGTCTTGAACAACATAGTACATCCAAAGGTCTTTGAAGAGCTAGGCAGAAGGATGTCTACTATAAAAAAACATACGCCAGATGCTACTGTTATCTTAGATATACCACTTCTGATAGAGGCAGGCCTTCACAAAATACTACCCGATGTGATTGTCGTCTATACCCCACAAGACATACAGCTAGAGAGGCTCACTAAAAGAGATCACTTATCAAGAGAAGACGCAATGGCCAGGATAAACTCACAAATGTCTATAGAGAAAAAAAGGGAGATTGCAAATATCATTATCGATAATAGCAGCAACATTGAAAAAACCAGGGTAAAGACATTAAAGGTCTTAAACGATCTGAAAAAACAAAATGCATGACGTCAATAGTCCACCAATCGAATAAAGAAAAACAACTGGAGTTTACACGTTTTAACGTTTGACACGTTGGCGTTTGACACAAGATAAAAAAACTTCTATAAGATCATACCTATGTTTGGCATAGGTACCCAGGAACTATTATTAATCCTTATATTGGCCTTGCTTATATTAGGCCCAAAAAAACTGCCAGACCTTGCAAAGACTCTGGGAAAGGCCTTGGGGGATTTTCAAAAGGCCACTCGTGAGTTAAAAGAAGAGATCGACATAGTATCTGATATAAAAGATACACCTCCGGAAAAAACAACAGCAAGTGACACTACCCAAGAAGACAACACAAAAGAGAAACACGATACAAATGAGGAAGAGACTTCGGATTCGGATGACTCCAGCAAGGATCAGTATAATCCAGATGAGATAGAGGGTTGAAGATTGTCTGATAAAAGGCTCCCATTAACTGACCACCTTGAAGAACTCAGGTGGCGCATAATAAAGAGTCTTTTAGCTATCGGGATTGGATTTGCATGTTCATACGCCTTTTCTAAACAAATATTTAATTTTCTGGTCTCACCCCTTATAAAGGTTATGCCAGAGGACTCTCACTTGATCTACACATCTCTCCCAGAGGCCTTTTTGACTTACCTAAAGGTTTCGTTCTTTGCCGGAGTCGTAGTAGCAATCCCTGTAATATTTTATCAGCTATGGAAATTTGTTGTGCCTGGCTTATTTGAAAAAGAAAAGAAGTATATGCTACCTTTTGTGATTTCTGCCTCTATATTTTTCCTCTTAGGTATAAGCTTTGCGTTTTATATTGTATTTCCATTCGGTTTTAGATTCTTCTTAGGTTTCTCTACTGATCATATATATGCACTACCCACCCTTAGAGAATATTTAACCCTGGTTACCAAACTCCTTTTAGCCTTTGGGCTTACATTTGAGCTGCCTGTAATTGTATTTTTCCTGGCCAGGATGGGGATAATAAACCATCATATGCTAAGCAGAAAAAGGAAATACGCGGTCTTAATTGTTATTATCATGGCAGCCATACTTACGCCCCCTGATGTAATAAGCCAGGTATTGCTTGCACTGCCCTTAATGGCACTTTATGAAGTAAGTATATGGGTTGCGTATATGGTTAACAGGTAACAACCAGCAGCAAACGGGACATCCTCAAAAAACGTCTGATTCGGTACTAATAAGTGTATCTATGGAATATCCTTGACTAATGCTATCATATTATTTATGTATATATGCCTGCCATCATGGCTCGGCTGAAATGCACACCTTGATATGCCATCCAATCCCTGTCTGATTTGGGAGATTCAAGATGAAGAATACGGATAAAACCAAGGAACAACTCATAAAAGAACTTACAGAAGTGCGGCAAAGGATTGCTGAATTGGAGAACTCAAAATCCGAGCACAGCCAGACAGAGAAAACTATCAAAAACAGGCTGACATTTGAAAAAATCATTTCTACTATATCGTCTCGGTTTGTGGGTGCCTTTGACGTTGATAATGCCATTAATGCCTCACTTGATGACATGGGTAGATTAAGCCGTGCGAGTCGAGCATATATCTTCATCTTCAGCAAAGACGGTTCCACGATGAGCAACACCAACGAATGGTGTGCTAAAGGGGTGAGTGCAGAGACAGATAATCTCCAGGATCTCCCTACCGACACCTTTCCATGGTGGATGAAAAGGCTTCGTGAAGGAAAGGATATTCATATTACAGATGTCTCAAAGATGCCCAAAAAGTCAAGAGCTGAAAAGGAACTCCTTAAAAGGCAAGCAATAAAATAGCTTCTGGTATTACCTTTATATATAGGAGGAGAACTTGCCGGATTCATGGGCTTTGACAATATCACACAATTTGGACAGTGGAGAGATTATGATGTGAGGCTTCTCCGCACATCCTCAGAAATTATCGGGGATGCCCTTGAGCGCAAGCGTTCTGAGGAGGTGCTACTGGAGTCAGAGGAGAGGTATCGAGATCTATTTGAAAATATGCTGGACGGGGCCGTGCTACACAGGCTAATTGTAGATGAAGATGGCAACCCAGTTGATTACATTCTTGAGAAGATACATAGTGCCGCTGAGAAAATCCTATCCTTGAAACGAAAGGATACAGAGGATAAAAGAGCAACAGAGATATACAGTGGTGATACGCCATTCATTGAAAGGTACGCTAGAGTGGCTCAAACTGGCAAAGCAGAGTATTTCATAGACTATTATCCAAGGTTTGAAAAGTGGTATGAGATTGCATCCTTCTGCCCTGAAAGGGGGCATTTTGCTAACTTCTTTAGAGACATCACCGACCGCAGGCGTTCTGAAGAGGCGCTGAGAACAAGCGAGGAGAAATATCGAACCATCCTTGAAAGCATTGAAGAAGGCTATCTCGAGCTTGATCTTAAAGGTAATTTCACCTTTTTAAATGACTCGGTGGCCAAGAAAATGGGATATACCAAGAACGAATTAATAGGTATGAATAATCGGGATTATACCACTCCGGAGACAGCGAGAAAGATGTATCAAATCTTTAATGAAATCTATCGTACAGGAAGACCTGCAAGAGTAACAGACTACGAAATCATCAAAAAAGACGGGAACTCTCTGATCGCCGAGATGTCTGCTTCGCTGATAAGGGATTAAGAAGGAAATCCTGTTGGATTCAGAAGTGTTACCCTGGATGTAACCGAGCGCAGGAAGATGGAAAAGCAGATTCAGCAGGCTCAGAGGTTGGAGGCCATAGGCACCTTGACAGGTAGAATTGCCCATGACTTTAACAATCTGCTCATGGGTATTCAAGGAAATGCCTCTTTAATGCTTTTGGATTGTGATTCAACTCACCCTCACTATGAAAGGCTGAAGAACATCGAGCGATGTGTCCAGAGCGGGGCTGAACTTACCAAGCAACTATTGGGTTTTGCCAGGGGTGGTAAATATGAGGTCAGGCCAACTGATATAAATGATCTCATAAAGAGGAGCTCTGATATGTTTGCTCGCACCAAAAAGGAGATAAAGGTCTTAAGCAAATATCAGAAAGGCATCTGGATAGTGAATGCGGATCAGTCTCAGATTGAGCAGGTGTTATTAAACCTCTATGTGAATGCATGGCAGGCCATGCCAGGGGGCGGAGAACTCTATCTTGAAACAGAAAATGTCACCCTGGAGAACTATGTGAAGACATATAATATGGCCCCTGGCAGGTATGTGAAGGTATCTGTTACAGATACAGGGGTGGGTATGGATGAGGCAACAGGGCAAAGGATATTTGAGCCATTCTTTACCACCAAAGAGATGGGCAGGGGCACAGGGTTGGGGCTGGCATCTGCCTATGGCATCATAAAAAATCATGGTGGTATCATCAATGTGTACAGCGAAGAGGGTGAAGGGACCACTTTTAACATCTATCTGCCGGCATCAGATAAAAAGGTAATAGAAGAAAAGGTTCAAGTTGAAGAGGCCTTACGGGGGAAAGAGACAGTGCTTCTGGTAGATGATGAGGACATGATTGTTGATATTGGAAAAGAGATGCTAAAGGGATTGGGATACGAGGTCCTGACAGCCAAAGGCGGGAAGGAAGCCCTGGAAACATACAGAGAAAATCAGAACAAGATCGATGTGATCATCTTAGACATGATCATGCCAAAGATGGGTGGAGGGGATGTCTATGACAGATTGAGGGAGATTAATCCTGAGATCAAAGTCCTGCTTTCAAGCGGATACAGTATGAATAGTGAAGCAAAAAACATATTGGAACGCGGATGCAATAGCTTTATCCAGAAACCGTTCAATATGAAGGAGCTTTCTCAGAAAATAAGAGAGGTGCTGGATAAGAAATAATCTTTATATGAAAACAGTGAATAGTAAATAGTGAATAGTGAATAGTGTTATTTTATATGAAAAATATTTGGCAGGGATCAGGGGCCAGTTTTCAGGGATGGCTATT
>CAZVAH010000009.1:0-12938 GCA_964625035.1 uncultured Bacteriovoracaceae bacterium
GAACAACCCTCCTTCTCTTTTCATATCCTTACTTACATAATTGATGATCCCGTCACTGCTAAGATCAAATATCTTATCCGGCCGCCTGTCAACAACAGACTGGAGATAATTGTACAGTTCTTCTATCTCTTTCCTGAGATTGATATTCTCCGTCAACTCATTTTTGAGTGTCTCGGCATATTCCCTTAAATTATGGGCCATTTCCTCTTCCTTTGACACATCCTGAATGGTCTCAATGGCTGCTGTGATCTCACCCTTCTCATCATAGATCGGGGCCGCTAAAAAGTAGAGATGGCGGTCTTTCCCTCCCAGGTTCTTAAAAAAGTCTCTTGCTTCATAAGCCCCTTCTACTGTTTCCGATTTTTTTACTCTCTTGGCACCATAATATCTTATAAGGTCTTCAATATCGTAATCAATAATAATGTCGGCAATAAGTGGACGTTTTTCACTGTAAAATGGTTTATAGTGATTGTTTGTGCCGATCATATCTTTTACATCATAACCTGTCAGTTCAGCGCATGCCTTATTCCAGAAAATGACTTTGTGGTCCTGGTTAATGACGAATGTGGGTACGGGAGAACCTTCGATAATCCCCTCTATTGTCTTCTTCTCTCTGAGGAGCTTTCCTTCCCATTCCTCCCTCTCCTTGAGCCTTTTCAGTTCTTCTTTGAGGCGCGATCGCCTCACACCTGAACGGGCAATTGACATGCCCGTGATGATGACTGCTACAATAAGGCCGGCAGCCCCGAGAACAATGCCCACAAAGGCTTTCCTAACCAGTGCAATAACCGTATTATAGGGGGTAGCGATGGCAAATGACCATATATTTGAGCCCACATGAATCGGGGCATAGGCAATAATGCTTCTTTCAGTCTCCCCTTTATTATTCCTTAATACATATTCTCCATACCCCTTTTCCCCCCTGAGTAGGAGTTCCTTAAGGGACATTCCAGTATTGGCTGCAATAAGCTCCACACTACTTTCAATTAAATCCGGATTTGAATGAACGATGAACACTCCATTTTCATCGATAATCCATGGACGGTTTAGGGCACGCTCACCCACTTGACTCACGTAGCGATCCACGATTGTCTGCAGAGAAAGTGTTGCGAGAACTAAGCCTGTAAATTCGCCTTTTGCATTTAGTTCAGGGATAGCGATCACAATCGAGTTGATTTGGGGTTTCCCCTCTTCATCCTGTTCTGTTTTCGGCAGGATCAGCTTGCTGATATATGGTTTCTTTGTGTTTCTTATTTTCTGTAAAGAGAGATGCTTCTCAAGGTCGTTACCCACGATCTTCTTCAAGGGGGAAGGTGGATAACTACGCAGGATGAGACCTTTTTCATTCAGTCTTGCAATGAATTGAATCTTTCCTTCCAGGGTGTCATAGATGGTCTTTATGCTTTCTTCGGGCTTTATCCCATCCTCAGCGGGAAGCCTGGATAGTATGATCATGCTTTTTTCGACACTGATAATGAGATCTTCAATTCTGGCTGCCACACCACTGGCAATGGTTGCTTGTTGTCGGCTGAATTGCTCCACAATACCTTTCTCCTGTGCATGATTGATGGTTAGAGCAAGCAGAATAATCAATATGACAACGGCTGACGTAGCTAGCCAGGTGGAGACCCTCACATTGGTTTTGAAATAGCCTTTTTTCATCACTTGATCTTATTTTTATCCATAGGCCTCTTGCGAACCGGAGAGACCCTTCTCTTTAAAGAATATGTTCATCATGCCTCATTTTTTTTCTTGCCTTCAGATTCTTTAATAGCGATTAACACATAAATAGCTATAGCAGCACTTAAAGAAATGAGAAGGGTAACCAATCCGCTTTGAATTCCAATAACCCACTTGCAAACAAGCCAGGCAACCAGGTAGGTCGCTACAGTTAATATCTCCCTCATTATTTAGCCTCTCAAAAGATATGATCTCTTAATAGATTATATAATCCTGTCTCGAAATTCTAATGTCTTAGTACTACAGGCCTTAGCCTTAGTTTTCAATAAAAATCATATAACTGTTCAAACGCGGACAGTTCAGAGGCACAGAGAAAAGCAGTCATCAGTTGTCAGTCGATAGTCGGGAAAGATATGTATAGACCATCAGCTTTAAGCTGAATGCCTGCCTATGCCTCTCGGTCGGGGATTGTTTGCCAACAAGGTAGAGAAGGCAAGGCTAAAAGGACACTGCCAATCGGCAATGCAGATAGGCTGAGAGCCGATTGTCTGTCTGTGTCACTTGCATAATGTGTCTGCCCCACGTCATATATATGATGCAAAAGGAGATGTAGGCAGGCCCTTAGCACAGGCAGGCTATCTTCATGCTTCACTTTTTGTTCAATTTATCAGGCCAATTGAATAAAATGTTAAACGATATCGCCCCCAAGTGTGGGGATCTCTTGTTGAGAAATTAAGTAATAAGCAAGTGATTATATAGTGGTAGCTCAAAGGCCTCTTCCTGGGATATAAATGGCATATCTGTTGCAGAGATAAATTGTAGTTGTGAGAACGAGTACATTTTCTAAAAAGACATTAATGCGTACCATCTAGTACGGATTAAATTATAGATTAATCAGGAAAGGAGAAAAAAGATGTTACGGGAATTTGAAAGGATGTTATTATTCCTATTTGCAGTAGTAGCGGTTTTGTTGGTATTTTCACCAGGTGTGTTTGCCGCAGAAGCCATTCCAACAGATGATTCTTATATAAAGGTCATCTTCTCTGTGGGTGCCATGATCGCAGCGGGGCTGGCTATCGGTGTGGGGACGCTAGGAGCCGGATTAGGAATCGGTAATGCTGCGAATGGAGCATGCCATGCGGTCGGAAGAAACCCAGGGGTTCAGGGGAAGATCATGATGACAATGATGGTTGGTATGGCCATGGCAGAATCAATCGCCATATATGCTCTTGTTGTTTCACTTATCCTTATTTATATGAATCCCTACAAGACTTTTATTTTTGGTTAATTATTAGTTAACTCCAAAATTAACAAAAGTTAGGGGGAGTAGGTAATGGCAGAGACTAAAGGAGGTAAGCGGTTTTTCACGGTGGCGAGAGTTTTCTTATTGATTATCGTCATCCCATTATTACTGATATTTTTTCTGATCTCCACCAGCATTTTTCAATTAGGCGGCACATCTAAGAGAGGGGCGATTACTCTTCTGGATCAGAAATCCAAGGAAGAAATCATGACACGGGCTACTGCTGTAGCCGAAAACGTTGCCGATTTTCTGAGGGAGAGGGAGAGGGGTATTTTGATCTCAACAATCCTGCCGGCAACAGCCGCGGCATATAAAGAGTTTATAGATAAGAATAAGCAGGCCCTCTGGGTTAAGAAGAATAGGAATGTTGTCAAGGTTTTCGAACCCTTATATGTGGAAATGTTACTGATAGACAAAACAGGAAATGAAATCATTAAAATAGCTGATGGCAGGGTCGTACCAAAGGCTAAGTTGGTGAATGTCAGAGACCCCAAAAACACCACTTACAAATCAGAAGATTATTTTTCAAAGGCAAAAAACCTCAACAAGGGTGAGGTTTATATATCCCGTGTTACTGGCTGGTACGTAAACAGGTTTGATTTCGAGGCAGGGGAACGGTTTAAAGGTGTTATTCGCCTGGCAACGCCACTATTTGATAAGGATGGATTTGCAGGGATCATCACCCTTGCTCTTGACACAAGGCACCTTGCAAGATTTACTGACAATATTATACCGACCCAGGCAGGTTATGTTTTAGAAGTAGATGCATCAACGGGAAATTACACCTACATGGTTGACAACCAAGGGTTCGTTATCTCACATCCAAACGATTATCATATAGCGGGCCTTTACAAAGATGGAACTCCAGTTCCACCTCTTAGGGATGAAATATTTGATGAAATGACCAAGAAAGGTGAAGAGGTCTTAAATCTTAATCTACTTGGTTCTATGGATCCTGGCTTGCCGGAGGTTGCAAAGGACGCAGCTGCCGGCCACCAAGGCATCAAGACCTATAAGTTTGGGGGCCATACCAAGGTTGTGGCCTACTCCCCAATACAGTTTTATTCTAAAGACTTTCCGGCGCCAGCCGGATTTGGATGGGTCGGAATGGGGATAGATGTGGACAAGTTCAATGAACAGGCAACAGAGACTTCCCAACAAATAGAAAAAGAAGCACGAGCATGGATAACGACGGTAGTTTTGATCCTCATCATTGCCATTGTACTGCTCTTCACCATCTCTGCCATCCTTGCAAAAGGGATCACCCGTTCTATTGAGGCAGAGGTCCCGCCAGAGGCTGAGAAGGCAGGCCGTCATTATGATGACGAGGTTTAAGAGGATCAAAAGATTCAAAAAAGGCCGGAAGAAAATCTTCCGGCCTTTTTTTAGACATATAAACCTGACAATTTCGTAAAAAGTCTAGAAACGTGTCATTGCGAGCGAAGACAACCGGGGGGGCTAAAGCAAATGAAGAAATTTCGTGAGTATTAATATATTATAATAATTGGATGGCTCCTTGGTTAAACTTCTTTTAATTGACTGCTTAGGTTACTTTTATGATTTCCATCTATCTTATTATTTCTCTCTTTTCTTCCTGAATTTGTAATACCTGTACATTTCTCCCACTGCATGACATGTCATCTCGATATTATCGCAGATTGCCACTGGCTCATCTCCCTGCTTTTCAGCAAGGCTTATCCCTTCCTGATCAGTTATGTTCATGACAGAATAGATTGGCACATTGTAATCATGGCTTAAATCATGAAGTTTTTTTGAGACGATAGGATAATTTTCAATGATGAGTTTTTTCCAATCAGGAATCTCAACCCCTCCTGCATTTTCCGTAAGGGTGGCATCCCAGCTAGATTGTGGTGGAACAATAAACAGTAACATAAGAGAATCAATCTCTCCACTTTTGATAAGGATTTCCATGATTGGCATGATAACTGCCGGGTTAAGCCCGGCTACCAGATCAACAGGGTTTCCGGGTACCCACCAATCTGGCAAGAGCTTTCTTAACTTATCCAGGGTTTTATCTGACAGCTTTACTGTTTCAAGGCCTTCTTCATAGCACCTGTCCGATGCAATCACCCCTAATCCGCCTCCGCCTGTGATGATTGCGATCCTGTTTCCCCTCGGGAGGGGTCGCCCCACAAATGATGCGGCAAGAAAGCCTCCTTCATCAATTGTTCTGGCCTGTATAATGCCATACTGTCTGCACATTGCCGAGAAAAGATCATCGCTGACTGCCATTGCCCCTGTATGTGAGCTTGCAGCTGATGCTCCGAAATGAGTGCGTCCGCCCTTGAGCACCACAACAGGTTTTTTAGGGGTAATGTTTTTGATGCGTTCTTTGAAACGCGTTCCATCTACCATACCCTCAATATATGACATGATGACATCTATACCCGGGTCATCGGCAAAATACTGGAAATAATCCTCAATTTTCATGTCTGCTTCATTGCCTGAAGAAACGGCCTTTGTAATCCCCAGCCCTGATTTTACCACTCCGTCAATAAACATGTTCATAACATTGCCGCTTTGAGATGCTACAGCTACTGTGCCAGGGCGCGGATAAAATTGAGCCATCCAGGGGAAGAGCCTTTCACTGGTACAGCATAGGCCCTGTCCGTTTGGCCCTGCCAGCACCATATTACCTGCCCTTGCCTTTTCAACTAGGTTGGCCTCAAGATCTACATTTTTCCCGCCCATTTCCTTGAAACCCGCGCTTATAACAAGACCAGCCTTTACACCTTTAGCCACGCATTCTTCAATTGATGCCATCACATGCCTGGCAGGTACAGTAAATACAGCCAGGTCTATTTCATCTGGGATATCCTTTACAGAAGGGTAGGCCTTCAATCCAAGCACATTTTCACGTCCAGGGTTTACAGGGTAGAGCCTCCCTTTCCATCCGCCGCGCAGTAGATTATTAAAAATAATAAAACCCCACTTCCCCATTGTTTCAGTGGCACCAACAAAGGCTATTGAACGGGGGTGGAACAGGTATTTTAGGTTTTCATATCTTGTATCCATATTCCTCTCACAATCAGTGCATCAGCACAGTTTGTTATGGTTTTTGAAGAAAGTATTAATAAGAAATTTGTTTCTTCGTTGAAAACGTATAGTAAAATTGCTCTTCTGTGTCAATGAGTATAAACCTATAAACCCTCATGAGCGATCCACGCTCACAACCAAGGATGAAAACATGCCCGGGATGAGAGAAACATCCATCCCTGAAAACTGGCCCCTGATCCCCGACCCCTATTTTCATACAAAGACATAGTGGTCTGGAGATCTAACCATGTTTTCCTTCCCAATGCCGAGCTGTAAAGGTTTTGGCTTTAGTTTATACACCACACTAGCCATTGCATTTTGGGCCGATTAAAGAGATATGTCTCTCGCACACATTCAAACCAGTTTAGGGCATAAGCGCCTGATTGGCTATTCCCTTTTTGTCTTTTGAGCTTTGTTTCTTTGTTCGGATAACGACTGTCTTGGCAATTTTGTCATGCCAACCCTGTTTGCGGGCATCAAAGGCAACCCATATGATACCAAGACCAAGCGGGATAGTGGATATATAGTAGCCCAGGTAGCGGATAATTAACTGGGTGGTGGTGGGTTTTTTCCCTGTTCTGGCATCTACAATTTTAGCCGAGATAGCCATCTTGCCCGGTGTCGCCGATTTATAATACCAAAAGACAATGATCGCAATTGCGGGGAATACCCAGGTAAGCACAAAATCCATTGGGCCAGATATGAAATTATGCGAGCTTAGATATTCTTGACCGTAAATCTTGAAAAGGACTGGCCACGTGATGACGATGATCAAAACAGAATCAATAATTGCCGCACCGACACGTGCCCAAAAGCCTACATACTCAAAATCTGAATTCTCTTTTTGTTCTTCCATTTTGTCTGGCGAAAAAGGATAAAGTCTTGTTATACTGATCCACCTCTTTCACTATCACCAATGTTCATACCTTACAATATTTTCCAGTGGAAGGCGATATTTTTCTATGGGCAATGGATTTTGAGGAAAGCCTACGGGGAGTAAGGCCACTATGCGAATGTCTTTTGGAATACCAAGAACTTTCTTAACCTGATCTTCGGAAAATGCACCAATCCAGCATGTGCCCAAACCCTCGGCAGCTGCACACAGTGTGATGTGATCGACAGCTATTGCGACGTTGATCGGATAACAAAGCTGCTTGCAAGCCATGACATTCCCTTCTGTTTCTGCACAGCATGCGATGACTAAAGGTGCTTCGGCAATAAAGCTTTGTCCAAAAGCAGCTTGTGATAACTTCTTTCGTGTTTCCTGGTTACGGACTACAATGAATCGCCATTCCTGCCGATTGCTTGCCGAAGGCGCCATCCTGGCGGCATTAAGTATTCGAGTGATGATTTCCTCTGGCACTTCCGTATCTCTGAATGCTCGCACACTCTTGCGCAGATAAATCGCTTCGTATATGTCCATAATCTTTCCCTCCCTTTCAAGCATACGGTATATATTACCTTTTAAGGAATGGTCCATATTCTATGATAAATGCCAGAAAATAGTCCAGGGCCTTCTTGACGTATAGGCCGATAAAGGCTAAGGTATGTGCCTAAATATTTAATCCGTCTTCGCGTCTGTTTCGCCGGACGAGAAGATGCGGGTTCACCTCCCCTTAAGCTTGCTGCGCATTAGAGTCCAAAGCTTGCTCTGGGGGTAATACCATTGATTGGGGAAGGATATATGAAAAAGGCTGTCTATCATGGTGTAAGAGATGTTCGCATCGAAGAGTTTGAAGAGCCGATACCAGGACAAAGAGAGATAAAGGTAAAGGTTATGTATTGCGGCATATGCGGTTCAGATTTGCACGAGTATCTTCACGGGCCTTTTCCTTTAAGCCCTTTCGGACACGAGGTTTGTGGGGAGGTCGTCGAGGTTGGTCCAGATGTTGAAGGGTTTCAGGTGGGAGAGCGTGTAGCGACCCTTGTGAGAGACGGATACGCCGAATACCTTGTCGCTACACAGGATCTGGCGCTCAAACTGCCGGAAGGTCTAAGCTGGGAGAGGGCAGCTGTGTTGGAACCACTTGCCGGATCTGCTTATGCTATAGAACGAGGCAAGGTAAAACCTACCGATACTGTGTTTATAGCCGGGGCAGGGCCGGTTGGGCTTTTGATATTGCTGGCAGTTAAGACAATCGGAGTCAAGACCGTTTACATAACCGATCTTTCAGAAAAAAGGCGAAATATGGCTGAGAAGCTGGGTGCTACTGCTGCCTTCAACCCTGCCGAGACAAGGATTCCGGCAAAGATAAGAGAATTGACCGGCGGCAAGGGCGTGGATACCTCCATTGAAGCAGTGGGGGTTGAAGCAAGTCTCAAAGACTGTCTTGCTTCAACGCGTTATCAGGGGACTGTAATCGTACAGGGAATCTTCACCGAGAGGGCAAAGATACATATGCTCGGCTTTGTCACGAGAGAGATGACAATGGTCGGTGCGAATTTCATAAATCCAAAGCTCGCCCTTGAGTGGGTTCAGACAAAAGGGATTGAACCGGAGGCAATTGTGACCAGTATTATTCCCCTTGATAGGATCGTTTCAGATGGTTTCGAGATGCTGGCAAATCACAAGGATAAAGAAATCAAGATCCTGGTTAAGCCCTAAGAAAGTCTTCAGCCCTTTTGTTCATGTCCGGATTGTGGATATCATTCTGCAGGCCTACTCCTTGATTTTGCTGGATATCTCTCCGGATTCAGGAAACCGACCTGCTTTATATTTAGAGAACATCAGCTTCCCGTCTACGTTCACATCAAAGATGCCGTTTCCTCCGGGAATAAGCTTCGCCTCTACACCAAAATCATTGCGCAATTCATCCGCCAGACTGGCGGCTTTGGGTTTATAGTTTCATTCAGTGCAATATAGGATTTCAATGTTCATGCTATACCTCCGTGCTCTTTTATTTAATACGCCTTCGCGTCCGCTTCGGCGGATTGATTCCCCTTAAGCTTGCTGAGGAGGAGAAGAGTCCAGAGCTTGCTCTGGGGTTCATACCATTAATTACCTCATTTTAATGGGGATGAGTTAAGAGTTAAAAATTCACAATTCATAATCGATATTACTTTATTGCACAAAGTTAAT
Organism: uncultured Bacteriovoracaceae bacterium; assembly: GCA_964625035.1. GTDB lineage: Bacteria > Desulfobacterota > Desulfomonilia > UBA1062 > UBA1062 > JAGGYK01. Next base: position 9,120 of record CAZVAH010000009.1, read on the forward strand.
AAATAAGTATACACCTTTCGTAGGGCAAGGTTTGTGGTAAGTTGTGAAGAATATGAATATAATTTGTGTTACATGGTAGTAACTATTTAAAACTCAATACTTAATTTATGAGGAGGTCAAGATGGCCAACGCTAGACATAGGATTTATGTAACAATAGCTGTGTTTTTTGGCACTAATAGGAGGTTGCGGCCTGTTCGTAAGGCATGTCCCACAAGGCCAGATTTTATCCCCAACGTCAGAGGTGGTGAAGATTGTGCGATTTGCTAAAGGTCTTATAGACTAGCCCCTATGTTACCTCCAAGGAGTTTTTGGAGCATCATATCAATGGAGCGGCACGCTCTGCAGTATATTTTACCATCCTTTCCTATCAGGATCTTTGTAGGCACCCCGATTACCCCATAACTGCGGGCCACCATACCTGAGGTGTCAAGGAGCACGGTATAAGGCAGTTTATAGGCAGATGCAAATGGAGCGACCTTTTGCCTGCTTTCCCGTATGAATATGGCTATGATCTTAAGTCCCCTTTTGCTATAGGTTTCATACATCCTCTTAAGGTTGGGTAGTTCTCTTTTGCAGTAAGGGCACCATGTGGTGACAAACATCAGGAGCACTACCTGACCCCTGAATTCGCTGAGCGATACCCTGTTGTCCATGAGGTCTGGGAGACTGAAATCAGGGGCACTCTGCTCGATTTTTTTCTGCCTGATATCCCACTGCCCTTTTTCATTTTTATCTTCAGCATATGAAGCTACTAATAGGCCTGAGATGAAGATAAGTAACGCATGTGTTAAGAGTCTCTTTGCCATATACCCTCCTATATTAAATAGTAAATCTCCCTGCGAGGATAAGGAAGTATTCACCTATGGCTACGAGGAGCCAGCCAAAAACCTTTTGTATGGTGAGCATCCACTTGCCTGCCTTTGGCATGTTGGTGATAAGCCCTGTGAATGTCCCGAGCAGGATGAGTAAGGTCCCCATGCCAAAGGCAAACACAAAGAGAAGGCTCATGCCGTAGATGATGTTTTGCTGAGTAGCAACATAGCTCAAAAGCACCCCGAGAACCGGAACGGTGCATGGGCCAATGACAAGCCCTGAGGCAGTTCCTAGAAGAAAGCTGCCCCAAAGACCTTTTTTTCTTTCTGTGGGCTGTACTCTGTTCATAAATCGTGGCAAGGGAAGCGTAAATACCTCAAGCATTGAAAGACCCAAAAGTATGCAGATGTTGGCTACAATAAAGTATGTCCAGGGATTTGTTTGAATCTGACCAAAAAGTTGGCCTGTCAGTGCGGTAATGCTGCCCAGGATCGTGTAGGTCAAGGCCGTACCTAATACATAAAATATGGAGAGGATAAACCCCTTGAGTCTTGAGCCCCTACTTTGCCCCCCGATATAGGCAACGGTAATAGGGACGACTGGATAGATACATGGAGTGAAGCTCACAAAAACCCCGCCTAAGTATACTGCAAGGTAAGCGAGAAGGGCTGATCCCTCCATGTAAAGTTCTAAGCCATTTATAAAATTCTGGATCATATAAGTCTTTCTATCTCTCTTAAGAGATCCTTCTCTTTGATCGAACCACCGAAGCGTTTTTGCTCCTTGCCATCCTTGAGTATGAGCACGGTTGGTATACTGAGCACCTGAAGCTCAGAAGGAGTTTGGGGGTCTGTACTGATGTCTATTTCCCCGAATCTCACTTGCTCATAGCTTTTAGAGTGGGCATAGAGCTGAGAAAACACCTTTTTACATACTGTGCACCATGGCGAGGTGAACAGGAGTATAAAGGGAGCTCTTGACTCACGTACTATGTCAGCATAATTCTCATCTGTAATTTTAATAACCATAATGCCTTATAAATAATACCATACTGTGGGTTTTAAAACAAACACTAGTACACTGGCTCAGATTAGGCCAAAACCTTTGATCACCAGATGTACTCTACCTGTTTTGTAGACAAGTGGATGAAATACCCTTGAATTACTGGATCGTACTGACTATTGTAAGTTATAATGTAAGCGATGCATGTGGATGTAAGGTGATGGAAAATGGCCCTTTATATGCCCTACTTTTCATGTATCAGAAAGGATGGAGAAGGAGATTGGGGGAGAAAAAGGCGAGGCGTAGGCTACTCATCTTTTTCATATATCATATAGTAAAATTATAGGAGGTAAGTATGGGGAAACTTAGAGGAACACAGACAGAAAAAAACCTGCTCACTTCATTGGGGTGCGCCTCAAAGTTGACGGGACATACAGGGTGTTTTATTCGAAGGATGGGGGATTTAAGGACGCTGATGAGTTCTTGGAAATGATGGTAAAATTATCTGAAGTGGGAGGAGGAGAGGGCCATATTTGTGATCGGTAAAAAGGGGATAATCTGCTTCATAGACGTGCATGATATCAATAAAAGGCCACTGCTCGAGGACATAGTAAGAGAACTTAAAAAGCTCAACGAACAGGCAGTAATGGGGTTTAAATTACATGTGTGAGATCCTCGTAAGGTTCATTACAGAAAGCTGGCAGGTTCTATCTCAGATGGCACCGTACCTGTTGCTCGGGTTTTTAATAGCAGGGCTGCTCTCGGTAACCATCTCACCAGAATGGGTTGAGCGCCACCTGGGTGGGATTGGCATAGGATCGGTGCTGAAGGCAACACTCTTTGGTGTGCCGCTTCCCCTGTGTTCATGTGGGGTGATCCCTGTCTCGGCTTCTCTACGCCACCACGGCGCAAGTCGCGGGGCCACGACCTCGTTCTTGCTTTCTACGCCCCAGACAGGGGTGGATTCTATCCTCGTGACCTATTCGCTTCTAGGGCCGGTGTTTGCAATTTTTCGGCCGGTTGCTGCCCTTATCTCAGGTCTCATCGGTGGCTTTCTGGTGCACCTTTTTGATGAGTCTCACGAAGCAGATGATTCTGAAGGAGGTCAGACGTCTTTTACGTGCACCGAGGCCTGTTGTGTGGACAGGCACACGCGAAGCGTGTATACACGATTTTTGAGCTATGGTTTTGTGACCATGCCGAGAGACATTGGCTCAGCACTTTTATTAGGAATCCTTATCGCCGGGGCCATGGCAGCACTTATACCACAGGGTTATCTGGGGGCGTATATCGGCGGAGGTTTGCTGTCGATTCTGCTGATGATGGCGGCTGGAGTGCCGGTATATGTGTGTGCAACTGCTTCAGTGCCGATTGTTGCGGGCTTTATGCACATGGGCGCCTCAGCAGGTGCGGCATTGGCGTTTTTGATTGCTGGGCCTGCCACAAACGCCGCAACATTTACCACGATATGGAAGATACTGGGCAGACGGACAGCGATCATCTATCTCATTACCGTTGCCGCAAGCGCCATTGTTTTCGGGCTACTGCTTGACCAGGTGGTCGATGTGGTGCTCCCACAGCTAGTTAGTAATCCTCACACACATGTTCAAAGCAGCGTGTTTTATCATTTGTCTGCGATAGTTCTGCTGGCCGTACTGGGTTTCTCCTATTTGTCAGCGGCTCAAAATAAAAATGATAAAGACAGTGCAGAAAAGTAGGAAAGCAAGACAGCAAGTCCTCTCGCAAAGACCGTATAGAACTTATGGTTACAGGGATGAGATGAAGCCACTGCGAACAAAGCGTGAGGCACGCTGTGGCAGAGTCCTTGGAGTATACGGCAAAGTCAGCCACAGAGTTGAAAATTCATAATTCATAATCGATATTACTTCCTGGCCTATAGTTGATAAATAAGTATACACTTTTCGCAGATCGAGGTTTGAGGTAAATTGTAAAGAATATGAATATAATTTGTGTTATATGGGAGTAACTATTCAATACTCAAT